>MAGS01000051.1:20614-28621 GCA_001717005.1 Candidatus Methanomethylicus mesodigestus
GGACCAGCGAGAGGAAGTTCAACGACATAAGCGGGGTCCGGTCATTCATGCAGACCGTCCTCCTCGCCCGCGCCATCTACGAGGCGCTCAAGCATGACGACCACCCGACAATCAGGGACCTTTACTACTATACGCTGCACACAATCGAGGACACCGAGATCGAGACCTTCAACGGTCAGGACGAGTCCAACAATGTCTTTCAGGACATCGAGGTCCTGACCGGGCTCCTGAGGGAGCAGATGGGGATCGTCGCCGAGTCCAGGGGCGCCATGGTGGGCGAGGCCGTCCTGGAGTCCAAGGGCAACAAGATCGACTGCGCAAAGTTCGGCATAGGCGCCTTCAACATCCCGTCGCTCTGCGACCAGATACACATACTTGAGGTCGATGCCGATTACGTCCTCGTCGTGGAGAAGGATGCCATCTTCCAGCGGCTCAATGACTATGAGTTCTGGAGGAAGAACAAGTGCATCCTGATAACGGGCAAGGGTCAGGCCGACCGAGCCACAAGGCGCATGGTAAGACGCCTCAACGAGGACTGGGGGCTCCCCGTCTACGTGCTGACGGACGCCGACCCATACGGGTGGTATATCTACTCCACTTACAGGGCAGGCAGCATCAGCCTCTCCTACGAGTCATACAGGCTCGCATGCCCATCGGCAAAGTTCCTAGGGCTCTCGATGACCGACCTGGAGAAGTACGAGATACCGAAGGACCACCTGATCAAGGCAAACGATGGCGACATAAAGCGGGCGAAGGAGCTGCTGCTGAAGGATCCGGTAACCGGGAAGCCTAGGTATCCGTGGTTCTACGAGTCCAAGCGCTGGCGCCAGGAGATCAAGATCTTCTTGGACAAGCGCGTAAAGGCGGAGATCGAGGCAAAATCATCAAAGGGATTCAGGTTCCTCTCAGATGTCTACCTCCCCGAGAAGATAAAGAGCAAGGATTGGATAAAGTGACCCCCATGGACGCGCCCCGCCACGAAAAGCGCCCACGCTTTGAGACTGGCAAAGGGCGTTTGAGTGTATGGGCCGAAGCCATCCATGCGGGGGGCGAGCTGGTGGTATACATCGGCGGCGGCGACCGCCCCCATGTGGGGGGCATATCTTTGGCCCGCTCAGGTGGTCACCCCGTCTCGTTCTCGCTCCCCGGACACATGGATTACATCATCTCATCCGAGTCCGCCAGTCGGATAAGCGAGGCATCAGGGTCTGCGTGCGTGGTCATCTGCGGCATACACATCGACAGAGCCACGCCGGAGGAGATCGATTCTTTAATCACAAACTCGCGGAAGTGCGTCGGCATGCTTCTGGAGTCCTTGCGCCCCAGCCCTCGGGAAGCTGCCTGAGCGCCTTCATTCTCAGCTCTCCGATCCATGCCAGCGCTCGAAGAGGCTGTTCTCGAGCCCGAGCTGGTCCAGGACCTTCCCGACGACGTGGTTTACCAGCGCGTCAATGTCCTTCGGGCGGTGGTAGAACCCTGGGCACGCCGGCAGTATCACGCCCCCTGCCTCGGTAACCGCCAGCATGTTCCTTATGTGTATCATGCTGAGGGGCGTCTCCCTCGTGACGAGTATGAGCCTCCTCCTCTCCTTCAGGGCCACATCAGCCGCACGCGCGATAAGGCTCGAGGAGACTCCGCCTGCTATTGACCCCAGCGTCTTCATGCTGCACGGCGCGATGACCATTGCGTCGAATAGGTTGCTCCCGCTAGCCATCGGCGCGGCAAGGTCCTCGTTTGAGAACAGCTCGCAGAATGACGCTATCCTCTGGCGGGTGTATCCCGTCTCCTCCTCCAGTATCCTCAGCGCCATCTCGGAGGCTATCGCCGAGACCTTTACCCCCCTGTTGCAGAGCTCCTCCAGCAGCCTGCAACCGTATATCGCCCCGCTCGCGCCGGTCATCCCGAGAACGACCCTCATCCAAACCACTGTGATACCTTACTCAACATGCGCCTATATTCCCTTGCGTTCACATGTTTAGTTACATTATCACCAAGTGTAATGTGATGCATTTTATATACCCCGAAGGAGATAATCGGTTCGAGACTGCCATTATGCCCCACGTCATAGCTTACATGCTTCTGATCACGGATCCGGGGATCGAGCGAGAGGTCATAGAAGAGATCAGAAAGATCAAAGACGTTACCGAGTGCCGTGCGGTCTACGGGGAATTCGACGTCTTTGTGAGGCTTGAAGTGCCCGACCTCACGGTCTTGGATGACATAGTGACGCGCGTGCGTCAGATCCGCGGCACGATCCACAGCAAGACCCTGGTAGGGTCGCCTTAGTTCATGACAAAGCGAACGCCGATATCAGCCACGCCAGTGTAAGCGCCATTATCAGCAGCTCGATCCTCCCTGCCGCCTCAGTCGCAACGAGCCTCCTCAGCCTCCCACTCATGTTTGAGAATGCCCCTATCAAGATGAACGGGATGCCTAGCCCCGCAGAGTATGCGATCAGCAGGGCTACCCTTGAGAGCACGCCCTCCACCGTCAGAGCGATTATTGCCACGATGGACAGGAGCGGCAGGATGCAAGGGCTGGCGATGAATATTATGAGCGCGCCGAAGAGGAACGCCGTCGCCGCGCCCTTCCTGTTGCCCAATATGCTAGCGAATCCCGCCTGCCTGATGCGGTTCGCCCTCTTCAGAACCATTATCGCCAGCAGCATCACTGCGGCCGCAAGGTAAAACCATCTTGTGCTGGTCACCTCCCCCAACAGCCCCATCACCACCCCGAGCGCCAACCCGCCGGACAGTATGCCCGCGAAGATCGCCACGCCGCCCTTGACCATCTCGAAACGCTCCCTGCCGAAGAGATACGCCAGATAGCCCGGTATGATTGGGAAGACGCAGGGTGTCAGCACGCTCGCCAGCCCAAGCGAGAACGCGAAGACCAGCTGGAAGACCTCCATCACCTGATACTCTCCAGTATCTGCCTCACAGCATCCGCCGAGACGTACAACCCGTCAGACCTGTATCGGATCATCCGATCCTTGTCCACAAACACCAACGTGGGTGCCTTGAGGACGGTCCAGTCCGCGAAGACCTGCTCGATGCCGGTTGCATACGTAAGGTGCACATAATTCACGCTGCCGTTGTAGTCTTGCATCGCCTCCAGCAGCGCCTCTTCCTGCACAACGCACGTGGGGCACGTTATTGTCGAGAAGAGGATCAGCGTGGGCTTGCCGTTCTGGCAGGCATCTGTAAGGGCGGGGTGGTCCATGATCATCTGTGTGCCCGGGAACCCCTCCTGCGGAACAGACAGGAACGACCAGAGCGCGACTGATGCTACCGCCACCGCAGCCACCGCCGCAATGACTGCGAGCACTCGTGCCCTCTTCAACCGATCTACTCCTTTAGCATGAAGTCCTCAACGATGTCCTTCGCCTTCTCCCTCTTCTCTTGATGCTCTTCGAGGAACGCCGCAACCTTCTCCGCAAGGCGGTTCTTGCAGGTGCCGCACATCCTCTCCCCGCTCTTGCAGGCGCGGCAGGTCTCTGCCACGCTGGCATCGTCCTCGTCGAAGAGGCTGAAGAGATAGGCATAAACAACACACGCGTCCGGGTCGCCTCCCTTCTCCTTCTGCTCCTTTATGGTCGGCTGGCCGCCCGTGAACGCATTCTTGACCTTCTTGGTCGCCTGCTCCACCGTGTCTGAGAGGAAGATCGCCGTCTCCGGCATGCTGGCGCTCATCTTGCCGCCCGCCCCAAGCCCCGGTATGAACTTGCTGAATATGCCTGCGGTCTTCCGGTAGCCGAGCTTCGGGGCGACGTCGCGGGAGATTCTCCAGTAGGGGTCCTGGTCAATGGCGCACGGGATGAGGACGTGCGAGTCCTTGCCCTCTAGATACTGCGGCAGGAAGCATGGCGCCGCTTGCATCGCCGGGAAGAATATCATGCCGATGTTTGAACTGTCGCTGAACCCAAATGTCGCCTTAGCGGTCGAGAAGGTCACATGCTTCGCCACCTTGACCGCTATGTTGTACAGCGGCCTGCTGTTTGTGAGGTTCGTGAAGATCTTCGTCTTCTTCGGCTTGAAGCCGACCGCTATTATGTCGAGTATGTTCTCCTGTGTATACTTGGCAATCTCCTCTGTCGTCAGGTCTTGGTTGAACAGGTACTTCTCGTCGTCTGTAAGCTGGAAGTACAGGTCTGCGTCAAACGCATCTTGGAGGTACTTCGTGAAGATCCACGGTATGAGGTGGCCGAGGTGCGTGTTCCCCGACGGCCCCCTCCCGGTGTAGAGTGTCGCCTTGACCCCATTCTCGTAGGACTTCATCCAATCCCCGAACTCCCTGTGCGCGAAGAACATTCCCCTGCGCAGGAGGATGTGGCGGAAGCCCGCGTGCCTCTCCAGCTTCACTATCAGGTCTTCCGTCAGCGGCTCGACGCCGAACTGCCTTATCAGCTCATCGTAATCGATCTCGCCCCGGACTTCCCATGGGGTCACGACGCTCTCGGAATTCTGCATTGAACCTACTCCTTCTTCCAATGAAGCTTGAAGGATACTTATATTAATGATATTTGTTTTTTACTTCTAGCATGCAGCGCAAGATATGCGACTTCCATATGCACTCCTTCTACAGCGACGGCGACCTGCTGCCTGCCGAGATAGTCCGCAGGACCCAGGTGCTGGGGCACAGGGCAATAGCGATAACCGACCACGCCGACAGCTCAAACCTGGAGCAGATAATCTCCGCTCTGTCCAAGGCATCTTCTCAGGTCTCAGAATACTCTGACGGCTTCACACTCATACCAGGCGTCGAGCTCACGCACGTCCCGCCCGAGAGCATCGCCGACCTGTCGCGGCGCGCAAAGAAGCTTGGGGCGAAGATTGTGGTCGTGCACGGCGAGACGCCTGTTGAACCGGTGGCCGAGGGCACGGATGCCGCGGCCTGCCGCTGCCCCGACGTGGATATAGTCGCCCATCCCGGCCTCATCTCAGAGGAGGACGTGGACGCCGCAAAGCGGAACGGCATCTTCCTTGAGCTCTCCTTCAGGGGCGGGCACTGCCTCGGGAATGGCTTGGTGGCGGCAATGGCGAAGAGGGTGGGCGCGATGCTAATCGTGGACTCCGACGCGCATACCGTCGGGGACCACATGTCTCACTCGGACGCATTTGCGGTTGCAAGGGGCTCGGGCCTATCGAAGGCCGACGCCGAACGGGTGGTCTACGAGAACCCGTCCCTGCTGCTCAGGCGTCTTGGTCTCGACTGATCGGGCCAGAACGCAGTCAGTTTACCTTCATGCCATACTTGGATGCAATCTCAAGGAACGCGTCCTTGACGTACTTGACCTGATCCCATGTTAGGCCATAAGTGTTCAGCTTGAAGTGCTTCGTCAATCCCGGCTGGATCCCGACAATCTTCCTCGCCCTCAGCTCGTCATAAAGGAAGTACCCTTTCCTCTTATGCGTCTCGGATGCCTTGAAGAACGGGTCCGTCTCCAGGTGCGTCAGGGTGTGCATCTTGGGCCTCATGCCTATCTGCCTGACGCCCTCTATGCGCTCCATCTCCTTCACGAGGAACCTGATCTTCTCAAGCTCCTCGCCCCACCTCTCCACCCTCCTCACCACCTCCGGGAAGGACGCCATCAACGTCACGAGAGGTGCCCCTGCGACGGTGCAGCCGAGGAGGCCCAGCTCCTTTGACACGAACTTCCTCTTGGTCAGGTCCCCCTCGATCTTGGGCTTCGCCAAGACCTTCTCGCCCAGCGAGTTCCTGAGGGCCAGTATCCCCGTAGGCGCGCACGCAGCCCAGCTCTTGTGACCGCTGGACGTGATGACATCCGCGCCGACCTCCTTGCCGTCAATCGGCATTATGCCTGCCGAATAGGCGCAGTTCAATATGAACGGGACTTTATACTCCTCTGCAATTTTGCCTACCGCCTTGGCGTCGTTGAGGTTCCCGTACAGGTAATCCACATGGGTCAGGAGGAGCGCCGCTGGTAGCCTTCCCGTCTCCTTCTTGACTTCCTCTATCTTGCTCGCGTAGAGTTCAGGGTCGATCCTATACTCCGGCGCCCCCGTGTTAGGGACCTCCTTCACCCTCAGGTCTGCGAGCTCTGCCGAGATATACGACGAGTAATGCGCGGTACTGTCGATGATTGCGTAGTCGCCTGCCTTCCCGAGCATCTTGAACGCGATGAACTTTGCCTCCCTGCAGCGGGTCACGATCCTTGCAAGATCCATCCCAAGGAATTCCGCAAGGTCGGCATAGAACTGATGAATTGGCGGATCGTCTATCATGTCCAGCCTCGCCGTCTTGGGGGGGCACCAGTCGCATACTGAGTAGCCGTCGCCGAACTCTATGAGCGCCCTCCTCGCCTCCTCCGTGAGCACTCCGCCGCGCTGTATGGGCTGGAGGTTTATGTACTCCTCCTCGGAGAAGTCCCTCTTCATCCCTTCATACTTCTTGAGCCTCTCGCTGGAGATCTTCATTTACCTGACCTCCTTCCGCATCAATGCGACCGCCCTCTCCGCCCTGTCCAGGCTGACCTCTACCGCCTTCCTGTCCGCCTCCGAGAGCGCGTGATTGGGGGACGTCTTCCTGAGTACCTGCTGGACCCTCAGCATTTCATTAAGAATTTCCTTTGAATCCGGCAAGAGCGCCATAGAATCACCATGGAGCTAGGGTAGGGATTCGAACCCCAGTGTAACGGGTCTGCAGCCCGTCGCCTAAACCGCTCAGCCACCCTAGCACGCCTTCAAAATCTCATCGCAATGCTATTTATTTCTTCTCATGCATGCACGCCCTTTTTAAGCGGAGCGTTGCCATTGATTAATGGGTAGATATCCATGGTCGAACTGACGGAGCAGGAGCGGATCAGGTATGATCGGCAGATGCTGCTCAGGGGCTGGGGAGAAGAGGCGCAGCGCAAAGTGAAGGCGGCGCGGGTCGCCCTTGCAGGGGTGGGCGGTCTTGGGAGCCCCGTCGCGCTTTACCTGGCAGCCGCCGGTGTCGGCTTCATACGGATCATAGACCATGATATCGTCAATCTTTCCAACCTGAACAGGCAGATCGCCCACTGGGGGACTGACCTCGGAAGGCCAAAGGTGGAGTCTGCGGCGATGAAGCTCACGCAGCTGAACTCCGAGGTCAAGATCGACGCCGTCAATGAGGTCATAACGCCCGACACTGCGAAGGACCTCTTCCGTGATGTCGACGTCGTCCTGGACTGCCTCGACAGCTTGGGAACCCGGATGCTAGTCAACAGCGAGTGCGTAAGGCGGCGCATACCCTTCATCTACACCGCCGTCTATGGGATGGAGGGATACATGACCTCAATTGTTCCGGGCAAAGGACCGTGCCTCAGGTGCATATACCCGCACGACTCCGCCTCTTCGGATAAGTTCCCTGTTCTGGGGACGACGCCTGGTGTCATGGGGTGCCTTGAAGCTACCGAGGCACTGAAGTATGTCACCGGCATCGGCACTCTTGCAATCGGGCGCATGGTCGTATACGATGGGGAGCGGATGCAATTCGATTCGGTCACCCTGAAGCGGTCTCCGGCGTGCAGGGCGTGCCGCGGTTCCGTGGAATAAAAAGGGCGTGGCAGCGCTGCGTGGCGCCGCCTGCTTGGCATCCCGTAATCGTCTGACGGTTTATTATTCGACGAATTCCTTGCCAACTTTCTTGAGGATCTTGCTTTTCATAGCATCGATCTTCGGTCCCTCAAGCTGCGCCTCCTCCTCTATGCTCTTTGCCTGCCTTGCGCTCTCCCTGCTCTCGTAGCCGCAGCTTCCATCAGGAAGGAGCGCCCTCTTTGAGCAGAATGCAAAGCTGCACTTGGAGATGACGCAAACGTCTCCAACCCAGTTGCAGTAGGCCGCCCCGTCGGCTATTGTCTTCTGTTCCCATGAGTTCCCTTGTTGCCCGTAGCCGCCCCTGTTCTGCGGATTGTTGTATTTTATGTAGAGCGCTCTTTTATCGCATCTGAAAAGAGAACATGTTGCTACACATGGTTGCCTGCCTTTCAATTCCAAAACCTCCATGGAATAATCAGCAAAT
>MAGS01000052.1 GCA_001717005.1 Candidatus Methanomethylicus mesodigestus
GGTGAGTGGTTGCCTCCACCCGTTCCGCCTTATCATACAAAACCCGGAGTGGGGGGCATGTAGATGAATATTCGTCAAAACAGGACAAGATCGCTAGTCTATGGCGCAATAATCGCGGCGGCGTACGTCGCGCTGGTTTTTCTGCTCGCACCGTTAAGCTACGGTGCCATACAGATCAGGGTGGCCGACGCCCTTGTTGGGATTGTGCCGCTTGTGGGCTGGCCCGGCGTGGTCGGCGTCACGATCGGGGTCCTGATTGGGAACATACCGAGCACGCTCGGCCCGCTGGACCTGCTGAGCGCGATCCCGACATTCGTGGCGCTGGTAATCGTCGTCAAGCTCAGGGACAGGTCGGTCATGGCGGGGCTCACGGCGTATACCGCGATAATATCGGCATGGGTAGGATACCTGCTGGCGCTCGTCTTCCAGGTCCCGTTCGCAATAACGTTCGTTTACCTGTTCATAGGGATCGGGATAGCAACGATGGGCATGGGCTACCTGCTTTACAAGGCCATGAAGAGGGTGCTGGGGAACGGTGCCTGAGGCGCAGCGCCGGGCCGAACTGCAGGCCGCAGAGCCCGGCGAGAGGGCGGTGGTGATACTCTCAGGGGGCCCGGACAGCGCGGTCGTCCTATACCTGGCGCGGAGGGAGGGGTACCGGGTCGATGCGCTGACCTTTGACTACGGGCAGCTCGCAGAGGCGGAGATAGGCTGCGCCAAGGAGCTTGCGCGGCTCGCCGGGGCCGAATGGGCAAGGTTCGACCTCTCCGGCATGAAGGAGCTGTACAGGGGCGCCACCGCGCTTACCGACGAGGCGATGGGTATGACAGGCGAGTTCGCGAGCCAGCTGGTCGTGCCATTCCGGAACGGGATCATGATCGCCATCGCCGTTGCCTATGCCGATTCGATAGGGGCATCAACGGTGCTGTACGGGGCACAGCAGTCCGATGCGGCACACTATCCGGACTGCAGGGAGGGCTTCGTCAGGGCATTCGAGGAGGCTGCCCGGACCGGGACAGATAAAAATATTAGAATAAAGGCGCCCCTTATTTCGTTGAATAAGAGCAGGGTCCTCAAGCTTGGCAAGGAGCTCGGCGTGCCTTTTAAGATGACGTGGAGCTGCTACAGGGGTGGCAGCAAGCACTGCGGCAGATGCGAATCCTGCCTGAACAGGAAGAGGGCATTCGGAGAGGCGGGCATGAGTGACCCAACAGTGTATTCGGAATAGGTCGAAGAACGGATGGTAAAAATGGGATTCCTCCGCCGCAGGTATGAACAGACGAAGACGAAGGTAACGAGATACACGAAGGTCGCAGAGGCGGGGGGGCTCTACAGGCGCTACTTCGTGATGAACTCCTTCGACGGAGCGCTTGCGATACTGGGCGTCATAGTGGCGGCCTATTCGACGGGCAACGCTAGCGCCCGCATAATAGTGAATGCGGGCGTGGGGCTGGCCATTGCCACGGGCATCTCGGGCTTCGTCGGCGCGTACCTCTCGGAGAGGGCAGAGAGGGTCAAGAAGATAAAGGACATCGAGCACTCGATAATGATGGGGATAAACGGAAGCCTGCTCTACAGGGCTTCAAAGTTTGCAATGATAATGCTGGCGCTTGTCGACGGCATCTCGCCCGCGGTCGCCATATTCATAACGATCCTTCCAGTCATATTTTACGAGGTGCTGCCCAGCTCGTTCCCGCTCGATTATGCGATGCTGACGGCAGTCCTCATCAACCTCACGCTCCTGGCGCTGCTTGGCGCATTCCTGGGGAAGATCTCCCAGACCAGCGTCGTTAAGTACGGCTTGATGACGCTTGTGATAGGCGTGGGCGTGGTCGTCCTGCTATACTTTACAGGGTCCTGACTCCAAAAGTTTGATAAGGGAAAAGAGACATCAATGTTTTGATCGATGGTGAATGTTTTGAGCATAGACATCAAGAAGCTCGTCATTGATGCGCTGAAGCCCCGCGAGATCTCCCTTGCAGAGCTTGCCAAGGCTATCTGCAACATCGACTGCGTGGAGGACGTGATGATAAGCGTTGCAGAGACAGACATGAGGACGGAGACTGTGAGGATGATACTGACAGGCACCGGAATATGCTATGACGATGTGCTCAAGGTGCTCAACGAGAACAGCACCGCCTTGAAGAGCGTGGATGAGATCGCAGTCAGCAAGAAGCAGAAGAAGATGCTTTAGGATAAGGGGTTGCATGCCTAGGGTATGCAACGCTCCATTATCTCAAAGGCGCTCGGGGCCAGTATGCCCCTCTTGACTTCGTAAACTTCCTGCTTTGCCAGCGCCTTCTTCCGGCCTGCGATCGCCTGGATCTCCTCCTCCACGGCATGAGGAAGGTTGGCGCTCTCCAGATAGCCCTCGCGCTCCGCGCGGTTGACCAGCTCCTCGCCCTGTTTCGTGCGGACTATCAGGATGGACCAGTCCTTCGAGATCCCCTCCACGCGCCCGACGGATATGTCGGAGAATGCGCCCGTGAAGTCCATGCAGGTCTTGCACCCCTCCCGGATGTTGCCCCAGAGCTCGGAGAGGGGTATATCGTGCACGTTTATGTCAGACTTTACCTTGATGGAGTCGTCGAGGTTTATCTCGTCGACGGCATCGAGCTGGATCCCCTTGGCGCTGAGCAGCGACGAGAAGTTCCTTATCGACTGGGGGTTCC
>MAGS01000053.1 GCA_001717005.1 Candidatus Methanomethylicus mesodigestus
ATATGTCCGACTTGACCTTGATCGAGGCTAGCGGGGTGATGTTCTTGGGCTCTATGTCAACGTCAGCAATGGTGCAGTTCAGCCTGACATTGGCTGTCGTCATGTTGGTAAGCCTGCAGCCGAGCGAGATGAGAAGGTCGCAGTCCGAGAGCGCCTTGTTGGCGGACGCTGTCCCCCTCTTCCCTGCAGGGCCCGATGCGAGAGGGTGATCCTCAGGTATGATTCCCCTTCCCATGTAGGAGGTCGCGACGGGCGCAGAAAGGCGCTCCGCTAGAGCAAGCACAGCCTCCGAGGTACCAGACTGGATCGCGCCCAATCCGGCTATGATTGCGGGCGCCCTCGACGCGGCTATCGCATCGAAGACGGTGTTGACCGAGAGCGGGTCGGGTTCCGGTTTTGACAGGATGGGGATGTAGTCCCTCGCCACTGAGGGCTGCTTCTGGATGTCCCCGGGTATGCAGACGTGAGCCGGACCGGGGCACCCCTCCATAGCAGCCTTGTAGGACTCTGCAATGGCATCATAAGCCGATGTCGGCTCCATGAGCTGCACAGTGGACTTGGTAACGGGCTTGAAGATCGAGAGGAGGTCCATGTCCTCTATCCAGCCCTTGCCCAGCTCAGCCGTGGGGACCTGCCCTGTGAGCGCCAGCACCGGCGTGTGGTCCCTGAAGGGAACCGCCAGCCCGGCTGCGATGTTTACCGCCCCCGGCCCCGACGTGCCGATGCATAGGCCGAACTTGCCCGACGCCCGGGCGAAGCCGTCTGCCGCATACGAGGCGTACTCCTCATGCCTGACCAGCACGTGCCTTATCGATGATGATGCGAGCGACTCGTAGATCGGGAGGGACCACATGCCGGGGATGCCGAATGCGACGCTGGCGCCGAGCTTCTCCAGGCAGTTGACGGCAGCGTCAGAGGCGTTTGCCATTGTATTTTGCTCCATTCGCGGGTTTGGAGGGCGGCCAGTTCGCCATGATGCATACGCCAAGCATGTCATCCGGTGCAGTGAGAGCTCTGAAGCCAACCTTCTCGAACTGTTCATGGAGATACCAATTATGGACCTCCACTACGCATGGCTTCAGGTTCTTTGCATATGGGAGGAGCAGGATCTCGTATCCTTCAATATCGCATTTTATGAGGTCGTAATCGAGTAGGAGGTGCTTATCTGGTGAGAATGGCTCTTCCAATACCAAAACTTCTGCTTTGATCCGGGGAATATTGTTCCGTATTCGCTTTGCTCTATCTGCTTTTGGCTCTACGCATATGACCCTTGCAGCGCCTTTATTGCCAAAGAAGAAGGCGGTCTCGCCACAGCACGCGCCCAAATCGAGCACGGTCTTTCCGATCAAAGAAAAAGGGGGGGCGTAAACGCCGAAGTCCTCATGATACAGAAAACTTTTTGCAGCGTCGTCGAGATCAAGGCCGGAGTTGACCCTTCGGTGCATCAGTCTCTGCATTATAGAGCGTAAAGACCACGCCAACGGGTCCATCTTAGAGCCCTTCTCAGGAGGTCATGTCCTATCGGCCACTTTGTTTTTTATGGGCTTTATAGTACTCTACAAGCCCTCCGCTCTTGAGTATCTCCTGCAGGAACGGAGGCAATGGCGCAGACTTGAGGGTGCCCTTTGCAGTCTTTACGTCCCCGGTGTCCAGATCGATCTCTATGACGTCCCCCTCCTTGACCGCCTCGCTTATGCCCTCCGCTGCGATCAGAGGAAGCCCG
>MAGS01000054.1 GCA_001717005.1 Candidatus Methanomethylicus mesodigestus
GACTAGCGATCTTGTCCTGTTTTGACGAATATTCATCTACATGCCCCCCACTCCGGGTTTTGTATGATAAGGCGGAACGGGTGGAGGCAACCACTCACCCGCCTCTCTGTCCTAGGTCGGGGCATCTGGTAATAAGCATTGCCTCATGGACGGCGCCCCCCAGACTGTGCGATCCGGCAACCAGAACTGTTGAACACTTTGGAAAATATAATATACCGCTACCCGACAGAACGAGACCAGTGCAGTTCTTATGAGCAAGAAATCCATTTTCGTACTATCGGTACTGCTGTTACAGATGCTGGTCCTGGGAGCGCCCGTATACTCTGCCCCCGACCCGTCGGCCGTCCTGGTCGATCCCTCCGCAACGAACGCCTATGCGGCCTCCCGCGTCGGGATCAGCATAAACGGAAACGCCCAGCTCAACTCCACGTACGGGGTTACATCGGGATCAGGCACGGCAGCTGACCCCTACATCATCGAGAACTACATTATAGACGGTCTTGACAGCTATCCCATCCTTATCCAGAACACCGACAAGTACGTGACGATCAGGAACTGCTACCTGTACACCGCACAGATCAACACCGGTCTATATGTCCTCAACTGCACAAACCTGCGGATAGAGGACTGCATACTGTATTATGATTACTACGGCATCTACGTCCGGGAGTCCACAGGCGTCAACATAACGGGCTGCACGGTATATGGCGCCGACGAGTACGGGATATATCTCTTCAAGACCAACAACACCGTCGTCTCCGACTGCGTCCTGTTCAACAACACCTACGGCATAACCGTCTCCCAGAACTCATACAACAACCTGATCTCCGGCTGCCGCCTGCACAACCACTACTACGCCATTACCGTGGGGACGTCCAACACTGTCATCGAGGACTGCACGATATCAGGCGCCACCACGATAGGCATAGCCGCGGGCAGCATCTCCGGCATAACGATCAGCGGCTGCGACATTGGGCAGGCCCACGATGGCATAACCTTCAACTACGTCAACGACTCCACCATAACGCGATGCTACATACACGACAACGGCTACGACGGCATCTCGACCTACATGTCCAACCGGATCACCGTAAGCTACTGCGACATATCCGGCAACGCGAACTCCGGCGTGAGGACATACTATGACACGGGGGATGTCGTGAGCAACTGCAACCTGCACGGCAACGCCTACTACGGGGTCGAGGCAGGCTCCTCGGCGGCGCAGTACGCCGTCTCCGCAGCGAACTGCTACTGGGGCTCGTCGTCGGGCCCTGGATACGACGGCACCGGGCCGAGGGACGCGGCCTCCGCGAACGTAAATTACAGCCCTTACCTCTCATCCTCCCAGGCCGCCGGCCACCGCAGCGCATCGGACCTAACGGCGCCCGTGATCGAGCTCGTCGTGCCATTCTACGGCTCTTTGATGAACGGCCTCTCGTTCCCGATCGGCGCTAACTTTTACGATAACGTCGGGGTGAACACCGCCTCGGTCGTCCTCAAGGTCGACAACGTCGCGGTCTCGCCCGGAACGAAGACGAACACGACCGTGCGGCACAGCGCCACCCTGACGCAGGGGGCGCACAACGCCTCGGTCACAGTGGCGGATGCCGCGGGTAACACGCAGACCCTCACGTGGTCCTTCTTCATCGACACCGACCCCGCCGCGCCCATCAGGATATTCGGCAACGACGACCTCATCTCCGGCCACGGCGTGTCGGCGGGGAGCGGAACGCAGGGCGACCCGTTCGTCATCCATGGCCGGTCAATAGACTGCGAGCAGGGCCACGGCATCACGATGCTCAACACCGACAAATACGTCGTCGTCAGTGACTGCAGCGTCTCCGGCGGCGGGCGCCTCAGGAACGGGATGCTGCTCTACAACGTGACCAACGCCCTGATCCAGCGGATCGACTCGACCGGAAACCACTACGGCATGTACTTCTACAACATCTTCAATACTACGGTCGACGCATGCACCGCCCACGACAACGACTACTACCAGGTCGATTGCAAGTTCTACTCATACGGCCCGCCGAACAGCGTCGTCTTCAGCAACTGCGTCATATCCGGCAGCAGGGATACGAACGAGCGCGGCCTCGGCCTGCTCAACTCGCCGTACACCGTGATCAACTGCACGTTCTTCGACTGCCACTTCCCCATACACCAGCAGGGCGGCAGCAAGAACCAGTTCATCAACTGCACATTCTACAACAGCAACTACGGCATCATGATGTACTCGAGCAACAACACCATTAGCGGGTGCGTCTTCTACAACGTCTACTTCCCCCTCATCTTCTCCGGCGGCGGCTCCAACAACGTAACGGGATGCACTTTCGACTCCTCGTCGACGGCGGTCTCCCTAGGCGGGAACTACAACACGATAGCCTACTGCACCTTCTACAACAACAGCATAGGCGTGACCGAGGGCGGGAGCGGCACCGAGATCCACCAGTGCAACTTCCTGCCATTCAGCAGGTCGCTGGCCGTCTCCGCAACCGGGGCAACGATAAACGCGACATACTGCTACTGGGGCTCGAACGACGGACCTAAGGTCTACGGCTCGAGCGGCACCGGCTCGGGGGACACGATCTCGACGAACGTCCTCTATGACCCCTGGCTCAACGGCCCCGCCGACCTGAACAGCCCGACCCTGCGTGCCACGGCCCAAAACAGGAACGGCACCGCCGGCTCGACCCAGACGTTCACATTCGAGGTCAGGAACAACGCCGCCTCCCAGAAGACCATCTACCTCACCCCCCTGGTGCCGGCAGGATGGAGTGGGAGCCTGAGCCAGTCCAGCATCACGCTGGGCCAGAACCAGACCGGGACGGTAACCATGTCGGTCACTTCGCCGGCAGGCGCAGCAGAGGGCTATTACACCGTCTTTATAAAGTCCTCCGGCACCGCGGGCGGCACCGCGACCGGCATCGGATCCGCCACATACGGGGTGGGCGGCGAGACGCCGGTAGAGCCGCCGCCTGCGCCGTCCGTCGCGATCTCGCAAGCGTCCAAATCTGGCACCGCCGGGTCCCAGCAGACATACTCCTTCACGATAAACAACAACGGCAACAGCGCGGCGACATACACCGCCACCGTGACCGCGCCGAACGGCTGGACCGCAACTGCCAGCAGCCCTGTCTCCGTGGCCGCAGGCGGCTCAGCAGGCGGGACCGTTTATATAACGTCCCCGGCATCCGCAGCGGCGGGCGCCTACAGCATTACCCTAACCGTGACTGATGCCGCACACCCGACAAGCACGGCGTCGAGGCTCATCACCTACGTCGTGACCCAAGGGACGGCCGAGCCATCGGACAGCGGGCTGCCGCTCTGGCTGATAGCGATACCGGTCGGAGCAGCCGCCGCGATCGTCGTCTTCTTCCTGATGAAGAAGAGGGGCCAGGCAGCCTCATGGCAGGGCACGGCATACTCGCCGGCGCCGGCAGCGCCCACAACGCCTCCGCCGCCTCCAGCGGCCGCCGTAAGCGACAGGAAGGTCTGCCCCAAGTGCGGCACTGCGAACAAGGCGGACGCAAAGTTCTGCCTCCGCTGCGGCAACAGGCTCTGACCTGCCCTCCCCCCTCCCCTTCCTTTTTTCCCCATCTTCTTTTCCCTCCTTTTTTCCTTGCGCTCCGCCGGCTCTCCTCCCCTTAATGCCGAAGCACTACTCTTTTATCGTGGGGGCAACTGTGGGATAATCGGTGCACTCTCATGCCGTTCGCTGGAAGGATAACCCGGCTCAAGGAATCCGGCACTCTCAAAATCTTGGACATTGTCAAGGCGCTCCAGGCAAAGGGCGCCAGCATCATCCAGCTCGATGTTGGGGAGCCCGACTTCAGTACCCCCGGGAACGTGTCTGATGCCGCGAAGGCTGCCCTCGACTCCGGCTTCACCCACTACACCCCCAGCGCAGGACTGCCCGAGCTCAGGGACGCGGTCGCCGGGAAGCTGCGCCTCGAGAACCGCCTCGACTGCGTGAGGGAGAACGTCATAATAACGCCCGGCTCCAAGCAGGCGCTCTTCTATGCGGTCATGGCAACCGTCGACGAGGGCGACGAGGTCATCATACCGACCCCCGCCTGGCCGTCGTACATGGAGATGGTGACGGTCGCCGGGGGGCGGGTGAGGGAGGTCCCGTGCAGGCCGGGGTTCGGGCTGGACCTGGAGGCGCTGAAGGCCGCCGTCTACGGCAGGACCAGGCTGATCATACTCAACTCGCCGAACAACCCGACGGGATACGTCTGCACGGACGAGGAGCTGCGGGCGGTGGCTGAGATCGCGAGCGAGTCGAAGGTCCGGGTGATCTCCGACGAGATCTACGAGAAGATAATCTACGAGGGCTCATTCAGGAGCCTCGGGACATACCCCGGCATGGCAGACCTGGCGATCACGGTCAACGGCTTCTCGAAGACGTATGCCATGACCGGGTGGCGCATCGGCTACGCGGCGGGGCCGAAGGAGCTGATCTCTGCGATGAACAAGCTCCAGCAGCACTCCGCGAGCTGCCCCTCCTCATTTGCGCAGAAGGGCGCGCTGGAGGCGCTGAAGCCCGAGACGCCCGTCGCTCCGA
>MAGS01000055.1 GCA_001717005.1 Candidatus Methanomethylicus mesodigestus
GTCTTGCCGAAAAAGGCATGCGTGTAATCGATCTGCATAGAAGCATAGGAGGGAGCCGGACGCTTTGTTACCAGCTCTCGAAAGGACATTCCCGGGCGACGCGACCGCAGCGGAAGAGAGTCGCCGAAGCGCTCGATGTGCTGGAGGAGGAGCTTTTCGATGAGACAGGTATGCCCTTGCCGGCAGGAGAAGAGCAAACTCCCCGCTCATGAGAGCAATTGTCGGAAGGTTGGGTCGACGCAGGCGAGCTGCTGGACAGCGACCGCCTCGCGCGGATCGCCCCGGATGAGTAGGCGGTTCGAAAAAGACACAAAATACCCCTTGACATGTAGCATTTTGTTGTGTATTGTTGCATTGTGTTGGAATCATAAGGGGGGGGTGAAATGGAGGAGTACTTGAGCGTGGAAGAGGCCGCTAAGGCGTTGGGGGTTCACGTTGAAACTATAAGACGGTGGCTCCGAGATGGCACGATCAAGGGAATAAAGTTTGGAAGGCTTTGGAGAATCAAAAAAACTGAGATTGTAGAAAAAAAAGAACCCGAGTAACCGTCCTCCGCCAAGACGATCGGTCACTCGGGCCAGAGACAGCCCCGAAAGGCTGACCATTTCGGATTATACCACAAACAAAACTCCTTTCGGGCGCTGATGGCCCATGGAAAGGAGTTTTTTACATGCAAACCACACCAGCAACACCCCCAACCCGCACGCTGTTAGAACGCTTGCAGGGCGCTTCCGTAGTCGGAATTGCTCTAGGGCAGGAACTCTACCACCGCTTCCCCGGCGGCGACTTCCTCCTCGTCGTCTGGCTGGACGGCGATACCTGCCGTCTCGAAACCATCGCACGGGCTCAGGCCGTCGAATGGTCAAGGAAAAATCTTCCCGAAAACGAATTCCAGGAACTTTTCCCGCAGGAGGGCAACGGACGATGAAGCGGATCGGTATCCTGCCCCTCGCCCCGTGGGCCGTTGATCTTTTTGTGGAGGCCTCCGAGCCGAAAACACACCTGGAACTCCGCGACGCGCTGAATGCGATCGCGTTCCAGCTTGAGCCCGTCACCGGAACTCTCGGGGACCTTATCGAACTCGCCCATCAGACCGACCCCTCGGACGCTTTCGAGTTCATCCGCCAGAGCACGCAAGCCCTCCTGCTGTTGGACTCGCACATCCGGAGCATACGCCTGACGGCGAAAACCTACGGAGGCGACTCTCTATGACCTCGCAGCGGAATGCTCCACTGCGCCAAGCCGTGGATCTGCTTGACGATGTTCTGCCGGTGATCCGCGATCTCGCCGCGCTCGGTCGAGAACTCCGTGAAGAGGAACGCGACCAGAGCCCCATAATGGAGAACCTTAGGAACAAGCTCGGCTGGGAGGCGGCCTACAAAATTCCTTTGTTGGAGATCGCACTCGATGTTCTTGCAGGCGCACTCGAAGCGTTAGGGGGCGGCGAAAGATGATCACAACTGCAAGGCAGGTCAGGCGCTTTGCCTGCGGTGCGGAGAACCTTTTTGTGAGACGCATCGGGCACGACATCGTAGCGGTTTTTTTACCGAGAGAGGCGCTCCCTCCAGGCGACGGATGGGAGTCTTTCGAGTCGCTTTTGCAACACCAAAATTAAAAGCAGCCCCGCCCGAGACTGCTCACAAAAAGAGGTGCCTATGAGCTTGAGTTGTCTAGAATCTTACCACCAAACAGAGCTTTATGCAAGCGATCGCACAAGAAATTTGATGCCGTTCGCCGAAAGCGCCGCTGCGGAGGTCCGGCGCTTGATCGACGCAGGCAACAGTCCGGAGCAGGCGGCCGCACTCGTCACCGAGGAGTACGTAAAAATGATCGACGCCACAAGGGTGCACGACCCCGAGGGGGCGGAGTTGGAACTGAGATTCTCTCTGGGAAGCGGCCGCTGGTGGGCTCGCCCCGACCTCGGCCGGATCACCGAGGCGACCCGAACACTCTTCCCCGAAAGAACGTATGAGCAACATCGGACGCTGGCGCTCGCCGAAGCACGACGCCGATGGAAGGCGCTTCTACGAACGACACCACCCCTCAGCGCAGTATCAGGGGTACAGCACCAAGCCGGGGGAGCTCTCCGGGAAATCATGGCCGCCCTCCACCCTCGATCTCGTGAAAAGTCCGGGAACGAGAGCAGCGACGACCCCGACGCGGCCTTCCGGCGGCGAGCATCAAGCGTTGCAGCAATCAGACAGGCAGTCGGGGTGAAATTCTCCGACGATGAAAAATCGTTCTGGCGGATACGTCTCGCCCAAAGGGGCGCGAGAGGAGGTCTTGCACATGGAAAGCATTTCTGACACGATCCGCGCCCTGCGTCCGCACGTCCCGCCGGAGACCCTCCGGGACGTAGCGCGCGTTGAGGTTTTTCTCCGGGCGACAGACCTCTTTGCCTCGGGCCTGACTTTTTTCGATGTGGTCGGCGCGATGCTGAGAGAGATTCCCGGCCTTAGTCCGGAGAAGGCGTTGGAGCTCGTCGATATCGTTGCCGACGCTCAGCGCCGCTGGAGAGACCTCGTACCAGGGGCAAGGACGGTGTCGATCTCATGAGCTTCTGGGCTCGATATCCCGTCGCCGCTCTGGAGGATTCGCGACTCACAGCGAACGACAGGCTCGTTCTGCTGGCGATCAGCTCCTTTGCGGACGCGGACGGTACGGCTTGGCCGGGGATCTCTTCGCTCATCAGGAGGAGCGCCCTTTCTCGGAGCGCGGTGATTCGATCTCTTGACCGCCTGGAGTCAGCCGGGGTGATAACCAGAACAAAAAGACGCGACGACGGCAAAAAAGTAAACCTTCCGAACGTTTACAAAATCGTCGAAGGTAGTGTCTCACAGACACTAGGTAGTGTCTCACAGACACTAGGTAGTGTCTCACAGGAACTAGGGTGGTGTCTCACAGACACTAGGGTAGTGTCTCACAGACACCCGAACTTAGCCATTGAACTTAGCCAAGAGCAAAGCTTAAGAGAGCCCTGCGATACACAGCCGGCAAAAAGCGCAGAGGAGGCTTCCCAGCCTCCCGAGGGGAATGTCAACAAAACGGAGCCAGGCGAGGCATCGCGGCCCGCATCCAAGGCGGGCGATGGTGAGCCGGATCTCTACGGCGAGGTGGTCCAGCGATGGAACGCTGTAATGCCCGAGCACGGAGGACTCCCCCGGCACTTCCCCTCTCAGGCACACCGAGAAAACATCCTCGCCCGAGTGCGCGCCTCGCCCGAGCGGGAGAAAATCGACTGGTGGCGGAGCTTGTTCAACTACGTCCTCGCATCGGACTTCCTGTGCGGACGAGTCGAGCCCAAGCAGGGGAAGCGCCCGTTCAAAGTTTCGCTCGAGTGGATCGTCGGCGACGAGTCGCGCCTGACCAAGATCCTCGGAGGCCAGTACCACGACGTGCTGCCCGAGCGGTTCGTCGAAGTGAAAGAGCCGGGCGCCGAAGCCGAAAAGGAGGTGCCGAAGGGTGCTTGACGCGAAAATTATTAAAATACTTGAAACCATCGAGGACATTGAAGAGCGTCGGAGCGCCCTGCACACCCTCGTCTGGTCGCAGGCGGAAAGCCTCTTCGCGAAAGGGCTCAACCCCGCAGCGGCAACGAAGGCGCTCAAGGCAGAGATTGCGCACCTTCGCGTGAACGCGACCATCGATCTCCATCGGGCGGTCAACGACGCCTGGGACGGCTACCTGCAGGAGCGCAGCAACTACGCCGGACTGCGCGCGCTGAAAACCAGGACGCACGCCGACAGCCTGATCGAGACACTGCGAAGCTTCGACGAAGCCCAGGTCTTCAAGGTCGGCATCCCGACGCTTGATAACGCATGGGGAGGCGTCCATCCGGGAGAGATCAGCCTTGTCGTCGGCGCTCCCGGGTCGATGAAAACCGCCCTCACCCTCGGCGGAGTGGAACTCTACCTTCGCCGGAAGGCCGGGCGAGTACTTTTTCTGTCCTTGGACATGTCCGCGGCGGAGATCATCCGGCGGAGAATTCAACGACGGCTCGAATGCACCGGAAGCGAGGTTGACCGACTGGTCCGCGGGAACTCACCCCGGATCGGCGAGGCGCTGGCCGACATCGCCGAAACCGACGGCGAGCGTTTTTTTCTGACCGACAACAGCGAGAAGCAGCACGGCCTTAAAGACGTGCTCGGCCTGATTAACACGATAGCGCCGCAACTGCTGGTCGTGGACTTCCTAACGCTCCTGCGCGCTCCCGGACAGAGCGACTTGGACGCCGTGAACCTCGCCGTCCCCGCACTGAAGCAGGCGGCGCAGACCAACGGCATGGCGGTGGTGCTGCTGAGTCAGATGTCGCGAGCCTCCCGCAGTGAACAGGCGGCGGGCAAAGTCGGAGGCTTCGCAAAGGGAGGCGGAATCGCCGAGGAGCTGGCCCATAGCGAGCTGGAGCTGCTGCAGGACGCTCCCCTTTTCGCGGGTGAACCGCCTCGGATCATCGCGACGATAGCAAAGACCAGGCGCGGGGTACGGGGCGCGTCATACCAGCTTGGCTACGATGGGCCGAGCATGGTGTTCTCCGGATCGGCCGTCCGCGTGAAGCGGGAGAGACCGCAGAAGCCGGTGTTTTCAATGGATTTCGAGGGGCCCGCATGAGCGGCGCGCCTTTGGAAAAAGCGAGAAAGGGGGGTGTTTCATGAGCGGACCAACTATGCTGATCGCCGTGGACGCGAGCCTTCGCGATGAAGTCGCGGCGCTTCGGGAGCAGAACGAGCGCATCCTCGAACTGCTCTCCGGAACAGCCGCGCCGGGCGGGAAGCCGAAGGTACGGCTGCTGCGAGTCGGCGAGGTGCTGGAGCGCGTCGGGTTCAAGAAAACGACGCTCTTCGAGGCGATCAAGGCCGGACGGTTCCCGGAGGGGTTCAAACACGGAAATCTGAGGCTGTGGCGAGAGTCCGAGGTCGACGCCGCTATCGAAGCTCTGAGCGGCGCAGCGGGAAACTAGCGAACCGGGCTTGCCCGAACGGCACACCGAAACGGCAAGCCCCGCACCATAAAAATTTAGAAAACGGAGGTTTTCAACTATGAATCAGAACATTGCAATCAGTATGATCGACACGCACATCGCAACCGAAACCGAGCGCCGGGAGGCGTTTCGAAACTTTCTGCTCGAAGAGCGGATCGATCCTCGCGAGGTGGCGCGACGGCTCGACGACACGGAAGCGCTTACGGTCCCTTGCCCTGCGTGCCGGGGTCGCGGCGTTCTCGAGAAGGATCTCGTCGGCAAGCACGAGCGCGAGAAGATTCGCGTGCGATGCGAGACCTGCGCGGGCGCGGGCGACGTTCTTTCCGCGGCGGGAGCGGCGATCGTCCAACTGATCCGGCGCGCTCTCTCTGGTCCGGTCGCGCCGAAAGTCTCCGACGAAGTGCTCGCCGAGGAGCTGCGCGCCGCCGAAAAGCGCCTGGAGGCGCGCGACAAAGAGCGGGCCGACAGGATCGCCCGCGAAGAGGAAGCCCGCCGCATTGTCGCGGAGGCCGAAGCCCGCGCAGAGGCGATCCGCGCGGGGCGATGATGTCCAGCAATGAAAGGGCCGTTCGCGCGGCCCTCAGGTTCGCCGTGGGAAGGATATCACGCGCTTCGAGCATCGTCGACGAAATTCCCCATCTTGGACGTGACCTTCAGCAATTCCTCGCCGATCGGCGTCGGGAGATGCGCCGTCCTCCCGAGCTGGCCATAAGCCAAAGAGCGTTGGCTGCGGAGTGCGTACGACTCCGGAGTCTGGCGGCCGGTGGGCGCAACGAAAATTAAAAACGAAAATGCCGAAGGGGGTTTGTCTATGAACAGCGAATTGCAATACCGTGTGGCGGCGATCGCGATCGTCGAGAAGTCGAGGAAGCAGCACCGGTACCATGTCGCTTCCGCGTGCTTCCGCGACGTTCGGTCGGTCTATCGCGGCACCCACGTGCCGACGGCGCTCGCCGTCAGGGAGTGCCCCGCGGCCGTCGCGGCGGCCGTCGCCCGAGAGGCGGCGCTCGAACTTCTGGCGGCGAAAGCCCTCGCGGACAGGGGGCTCGTCTCCCCCGAAACGATGGACGCGCTGCGGCCGGAAAAGGTCGTGGACGCGGCGAGCCTGCAAAAGATGCTGGACGCTTTGGTCGAGGTTGAGCGCGTCGTCGATGCGCTGCCGGAGTCGGGCGAGGAGGTCGGCGCGTGATGGGCCGCTTCGCCGGGCTGTTCAAAACCGCAGGGGGAAAGGCGGCTCTCGGAGGGCGCCTTTCCCCCCTGGGAGCCGTCGAGCCGACCCCGGAGACCGACCGGGTGGCGGAAAATGGACGGCGGGCGATGCGCGTTCTGCTCGAAATGCTCGAAGGGAAGCGCATCGCGGATCGTGAGGCCGCGAGGAGAATCATGCTGTCGCAAAGCACCCCTGCGGATCAGGAGCTTTTCGGCGAGCGCATGCTGGATGTTGTCGAAAGGGAGATGAGCTCATGAGTGATATTTTTCGGTTTCGCGACGCTGCCCGCGAGGTGGTGGCGCATGCGCGGAAAGGGCTGCGGTACGACGCACGGAGCGGTCGCTTTCTGGACGAGCGGGGCGCCCCCGCCGGAAACGGAAGCTCCGTGCTGGGGATGGCCGCTCGCGAAAACCCGGCGGAGGTGGCACGGCAGATATTCGAAGCTTCCGTCCTCGAGCGACGGGCGGCGCAAGCCTTGGTGGAGAGGGGCCTTGTCGATCGCTCCTCCGTCGACGCTCTCGCCCGCTGCGGAGACGCCGGATCGCGTAACGCGCTCCGAAGCGCGAAACATCTTCAACCAGCGCTCGACGCGCTCGTCGCGATAAGCGCTGCTGTGGGCAAAGCGTAAAGGAGGGATCTGATGACCGCCGAAGACATTGTCTCCACGATCAAGCACGCCGTGCGAGCGGGAATCGTCCTACTTGAAGAAGTCGACGCCTTGGACGATTCCGACGGCGACCTGGTTGCGCTGGCGGCGAGTCTTCGAAGATCTCCGGGACGGCACAGGGAAAGACTCGCGAAAGCGATAGAGGGTGCGGTGGCTGTTTCACGGATCGAAGGCCCGGCATACCGCTTTCTGGCGACGAACCAGAGGGAAGACTTCACCATGCGCAGGAACATGCTGGATGCGGAGATGTTTCTTGCCCTTCCCGACCCTGACCCTGCTTTCCCCCCGTCCTGTGAATCCGAGAAGAAGCGCTTCGTTCGCTCGCTCAGAGTCAGGCTCTGGCGCGAAAGGCTGGAAGCGATTCCCATCGAACCGGACAGATTTCTTATCGTCGACCGCGACGATCCGGACTGGGAGTATTCCTCGGTGATGCGCTGGAGCAGGCGCGGGAGAACTGGAGAGATGGGGCTATGTCGAAGCCGTCGACGATAAGAGAGCGCCAACAGGCGAAGGAGCCGGGAACGCGAGTTCGACCTTCCGGTTCCTTCGCCGTTGAACCGGTTCGCCTCGAAATAGACCGTACCGCCATTGAGCGTCACCTTCGTAAGAGGAGCCTTCGGGACGTGGCACTGTGGCGCTTGGGGATATACACCGGGCGTCGAATCTCCGACCTTCTTCGCCTCAAGGTGGGAGACGTGGCGGTTATAACAACCCGGGGAGAGCTGTCGATCAGGCTGCGGCTCCAAGTTCGAGAAGCAAAAACGGGCAAGCGGGCAGACTTAACTCTGCACCAGAAAGCGCGCGTCGCCGTCTCGAAGTACCTGAGGGAGCGCATGAAAAAGGCTCCGTCGAAGGGAGCGCTTTTACTGGAACCGCTCTTCGCATCAAAACGACCGACGGCAGACGGACGACTGAAACCCATCACCAGGCAGAGGGCCGGACAGATTTTGCGGGAGGCCGCGCGCGCTGTGGGAATTGAAGACAGGATTGCCTGTCATTCGCTCCGGAAAACTTTCGGGCACATGCTGCACGGTCTGGGCGAACCACTGACGCTGATCGGCGAAGCGCTGGGGCACTCGAACCCCTCGACGACGCGACGATACATCGGACTGCAGCGGGACGATGTTGACAATGCGATAACTGCGCTCCCGTGAAGTAATCCCCACGAAAGAGGCTTGAATGGGTGAAAGGGCCGTTTTCGAACCGAAGCCTGCGTTCTCCGAAGTCCGTATTTCGGAGATCTCGTGAAGCGTTGCAGCATCGGCCTGTGAGGCGCACTGTGGTGACTTTCCAGAATAGGGGGTTTAGATAGTGAAGAGCCGAAGGAGCGCGAACGCTGATGAAAACAGGCTTCGCGGGTCCTCCCGAGGGGGGGCGGCCTTGCGGTCGGCTCGCTGACCACGACTTTCGGCTAGCCACAGAATTGTACGGTTTCGTTTCGTGCGTTTGACCAAAGGGCCAAGACTTTGAAAATACAGGGTTCTTCAAAACGAAATGGGGTTTTTAGGCCGGGTATTTTCAGCAATGGAATATGTATTTCATCGCCTTGCAACAAGGGACTTCAGAGCGCTCGGTTTTCAGATTGAATACATAGTACAATCCAGAGCCGCCGCGCATACTTTCAGTTTTCACGGAGGGAAGATGGCCATACACGACCACGCCGACGTGCTCCGCCTGAAGCTCCTTCTTTCGCTGCTCGCCCGTTCTCATCCGAAGGGGCTTCTGATCCTCCTCGGTGAGGCGAAGCCGCTCGACGCGTGCGGATGGAGCGAGCTCATCGAGCTCTCCCGACCGGGGCAGGCGGAGCGGGTCGACGGCACCAGGAACACGGACGGGTTTTTCTGGAGAATGGCGGGAGGTTTGGACGCGGAAGCGCTGATTGAACAGTACGGGGGATGGGCGGCGATCGTCGAAGCGGCGCGATCCTTCCGGAGCGAGCGCCCGATCGACTGGGATTTGTTCGTCGAAGCGGTTCGGGCGAAGTTCTCGCCGCTCAAGTCGAGACTCCAGGGGAGCGAGATGGAGCGAATAGCGAGCCTGTACGGCGTTTCGCGGAAAACAGTGATTCGACGGCTGGAAATGGTGCCGGAGGCGCTCGCTATGCGGGCGGCGTGCGGCTATTCGAAGTTGCTTTCGAGGGGGGGTGAAGTTGGGACACTCTCGGCGGAAGGAGACAAACGCTAGAGAGGCGGTGAGGAAATGAGCGCAGCGGCGCATTCGATAAATTTTGTACTGGCGGCGCAGATAACGGGGGGCTTCAAGAGCGCGTTCGGATCCGCGCAGGGTGCGATGGGGAAGCTTCAGCAGGCGCAGTCCGCGCTTGGGAAGAATCAGGACGTGATAAAGAGCTTCACGGCGATGCAGGCGAAGGTGGGGGATACGGGAAAAAGCCTCCGCGCAGCACAGGAGCGGGTTCGGCAGCTCGGTTCTCAGATGAGCGGCACGTCGCAGCCGACGGCCGCCATGAGGAGCGCGTTCAATGCGGCGGAACGGGACGCGCAAAGGCTTCAGGAGCGCTTCACGCAGCAGAAGAGCAAGCTCGCGGAGCTGGGCGGCACGATGAAGACCGCAGGAATAAACACGAAGAACCTCGCCGGGGAACAGGCGCGGCTCGCACAGGAGACGGCGAAGGTTCAGGCCGCGAACGAGCGCCTTCAGCGTTCCATAGGAGCGAGAGACGCGGCGCGGGCATCTCTGGGGAACATGCGGGGGGATATTCTGGCCTCCGCCGGTATTTTCATGGCGTTGCGAGCGCCGGTAAAGGCGGCTGCGAGCTTCGAGGCCGGCATGGCGAAGATACAGGCCGTTACAAGAGCCTCCGCGGAGGACATGGCGGCGCTTTCTGCCCAGGCGAGGCAGCTCGGGAGGGATACTCAGTTCAGCGCGTCGGAGGCCGCTTCCGCTCAGGAGCTGCTTGCAAGGGCCGGATTCAGCACGAACGAGATGCTGACGGCGATGCCGGGGCTGCTGAACATGGCCATAGCCGACGGAATGGACCTGTCGAGAGCGACGGACATCGCGGCGAGCACTCTTCGAGGAATGGGGCTGGAAGCCGATCAGATGCAGCGCGTGGCGGACGTGCTGGCGATGACTTCCAGCTCGGCGAATACGAATATCGCCGAACTCGGCGATGCGCTGAAATACGTCGCCCCGGCGGCGGCGGCGGTCCATATGCCGCTCGAGGACGTGACGGCGATCCTCGGCGTAATGGCCGACGCGGGAGTCAAGGGAAGTCAGGGAGGAACAGCGCTGCGGGCCGCGATGGTGCGGCTTGCGAAATCCCCGAAACAGGCCCGCGAGGCGTTGAAAGCGCTCGGGATGGAGGCGGGCGACGTCGATGGCGAAATGGCGCAGACCGCAGAGGCGATGCGTCGAATGGGCGTTCAGACCAAGGATGCCGCGGGGAACATGCGAGCGATGCCCGACCTGATGAAAGAGCTTCACGCCCGGATGAAGCATATGGGCGGACAGGATCAGTTCGAAGCGATGGCGAAGATCTTCGGAACGGAGGCCGCTTCCGGAATGATCGCCGTGATGAACGCGGCTGCGGGAGAGGAGCGGCTTCTCGAGAAGCGGATCCAGCAGAACAGAGAAGCGGCGGGG
>MAGS01000056.1 GCA_001717005.1 Candidatus Methanomethylicus mesodigestus
GGCCCATATGGAATCCGGTAACCGTCTTGCCTGCGGGGAGCACAACCGGCTGCACGCGCCCCTCGCCCTTGACCGGCACCGCGACCGGGAAGCCCACCTCCATCACCGTCTTGGTGTCGCTCCAAGAGTGGTAGAGCGCGAAGGGCGGGCCAGCCATCTGGACTCGATTCCTTTGGAAGAACGCCATCAGCTCGCCGAAGATCTCGCCCATCTTCTTGCTGATCTCTTGGTTTGAGACCTCTTCCCTGATGGCCAATGCGTTCTGCGGCTTCAAATCAACTATCTTGAAGTCCATTCCCATGATTATCTACCCCGACTCCCATTCTGTTCGGACGATAATTATCCTTTCCCCCGCTCTTAACATCATCGTTTGTGCGGTTTATCAGACGCATCAAAGCGATGCGGGGCGCATCATGCGTTATGCTGGTCGCCGAGCATCTCGTAAGCCCGTTCTTCCAATTCTGCTACCTCGCCGAGGAGTCTGGCAACCCGTCGGCCGTCCATGCCCATCGCCGCCTCGCTTATCAGCATTATTATCCGCCCTGAATCCTCGAACAGTCGCGAGGCAGCGGTCCATTCCGAAGCCGCATACTTCCTGCCTAGCCTGCCCAGCACCTCGGCCTGCCATAGGCGCATACCGTGGCTGTTCCCGAAGGACTCGGGGGGCATGGGTGGCGTAGTCGCATAGGTCGCCATGTGCTCGAAGCACCGCTTATCGCCCCACTCGGCGACTTCTTCAGCCAGTTTGCGCATCGCGGGTATGCCGAACATCTTCACAGGCGGGTCGAGCATCTTCTCTGCCTTGCGCGCAAAACCCCTCCGGGCGACCTCAAGCTCTGTCGGGACTCTCTCGGGCAGCTCGAATGCCCTTATCGTGTTCCTCTTGCTCATTCCTGGCACCTTCACGTCCAATGACTTCTCGAACTCCCCGTAGGGTATGCTCTGGATACCTTGGAGCGCGCAGTCGTGGACGAGGGCCGTTCCCGCCACATCGTCGTAGCCGACGACAAGTACATAGTGGATGGGCACATGCTGCCTGTGGTAGATGTCGGAGCAGTAAGGCAGATAATACATGTCCATCGCACCTACCATCACCGGCGTGCCTGCATCTATGTGCTCCTTCATCCTCGCGAAGGCACTCCCGAAAGACCTTCCCTCCACAATGTTCTCCTTGAAGCCGATCACCTCGGAGAGGTCCCTCAGCAGGTACTTCGGGCTGTTCCCCCAGTAGACCATCTTGGGCGGATCCGCCGCTTTGAACTTGAGGTAGGCGAAGCTCGCCATCCCCCCAACGACCGGAAGGAGATACTTGGCATAATCTGCGCCCTTCCATGCAATGATGTCCTCTAGCCCATTGACGAAGCATGTGGACTCGCATACCCTGTGGGGAATCGTGAGCATGACCATCTCTATCCGCCGCCTGACCTCCGCACTTCTCTATTTACGTCATTCCTGTTCGTAGCCGACGTCGCATCATCCACAATAAACTAGCATAGGTGCGCAGCTAAGTTCCTCGGGAATACCGTCAGGTCCAGCCCCGCCCTCTTCAGCTTCCGCTCCACCATGACCTTCAGCGGCCCCGAGCGGCCGCCTCTCAGGAGGAAATCCGTCTCCTCCTCGGTGAACGATGCGCGGGCCTCGCACTGCAGCTTGACCTTCTTGTTGTAGGGACACGCCTCCTGGCACGCCATGCAGCCTATGATGGTCCCCTGCGCTCGGAAGTCGACCCACTGGGGGAACTGCTTCTCGGCGGGCATCTCGCTGAAGTAAGTTATGCACCGTTCGGAGGCGATCCGGAAGCGGTCCTTCAGTATGGCTCCCGTCGGGCACGCCTTGATGCAGAGGTCGCACGTAGCGCAGAGCGGGAGCACCTTCGGCTCGGAGTCCTGCCAGCCGTCGGCAGTGCACTGGCAGTCGGTGAAGAAGGCCATCAGCTGAATGTAGCTCCCTGACACAGGCGCGTAGGCGATATTGTTGCGCCCATACGACGTTAAGCCGCTCTTCGAGGCGAGGAGCTTGAGCGGGAGCCGGCACCTTATGAAGCGGTGCCTGTCGCCCACCGCCTCCTTGATCAGGGACCTCACACGCCTCTCTGCCTTTCTAAAGTCCGCGTAAGTGGGAGGGACGACAAGCTGACGCATCCTTCCGTGCCGCTGGAAGGTCACCGCCAGTGCCGACTGTGGGATAGACATGACCACTATGCACCTTGCGCCGGGCAGCGTTCTCGGGACGCTGAACCTGAAGTAGGACAGGTACGCTCCGTAAAGCGCGGGGTCGATCAATCCGCGCTCCTTCCCCGAGGCGATCTCCTCCTTCAGCTGGGGCAGATGTTCCATCTTGACGAAGCTGCAGCTGATGCCGTGCTGGCGCAGGCGGCATGCGATCTCCG
>MAGS01000057.1 GCA_001717005.1 Candidatus Methanomethylicus mesodigestus
CAGCGCATAGAGAACGAGCTGCAGGAGTTCAACAAGCAGCGGCAGGAGCGCATCAAGCCCGACCACCACACGCTCTACATCTGATAGGATGGATCCAGGCCATCAGAACCGGGTGGCCTTCTTCCTAACTATTGTCTTAGGCCCCTTCCTCAGCGCCTGTATCGCTGCGTCGACGGTCTTCTCGCACTCGATGACGTTGACTACCTCCCCGATCTGGGACTTTTCATGGGCATCGCTGCCGCCTATCTCGGGGATCCCTATAGCCTTGGCGAACTCGCGCGCCTGCCTGTTGTAGTCCTGCTGGCATTTTCCGTTCACGCTCTCGACGAGGTCGACTCCCAAGCGGCTGCACGACTCGAAGAGCGAGGACCTCGTCGGGTCGAATGGGTGCGGCGCAACGACGAGCGCCCCGGCCTGATGGGCAGCGGCGACCGCCTCGTAGGCATCCCTTGTGAATGGGGGGTCCTCGAGACCCAATATTATCATCTCGCCCAAACTGGTTGCGAGCTCTATGCCCGGCAGGACCAGGATGTCCGAGAAGAGGCCGCAGCTCTTCAGCCTCTTGTATCCCTCCATGGTGTCGTGATCAGTTACCGCTATGGCATTGATGCCCGCGTATTTGATTCCGACCCGGAGCTGGCTCGGCGTAATGGCGCTGTCTGCAGAGCTGTTGGTGTGGACGTGCGCATCAAGCAGTACTCGCATCGGATAGAACCTCGCTGCAAGCTTCTTCAACCGTATCTGAAATGATGGCGTTCTTAACCTTTATTCTTGGGCCGTTCATAAGGACGACGGCCTTCCTGTAGGCGTTTACCGCAATGAACTTCTCGATAGCCTCCACAAGGTCTGTTCCGCCGTCGACAGAGCTCTCATACTGCGATAGAGGATATGTCTCCGCTAGCTCGCTTGGGACTATCCCAAAAGGCGCGCCATAGAAGCATAGGTGGACGTTGCCCGCACCCTTCAATCCCTCCATGATGCGCTCGCTGAGCGGGGACTTGTTGAAGGGCCTCTCTGGGGGGTTAGGCAGCAACAGCGCCACATCCCTGCCCGGCGGCCGCTGGTACCGCTCTATTATGCGCGTCTTGTGCCTCAGGACTTCGGGCCTTGACAGCGAGAGGCGGTCGTAGAGGAAGATCCCCTTGGTCCGTCTCCCCACCAGCGGGTCATGTGCCTCCAGAAAACTCGAATGGGCTGCGAGCCTCTTGAACGCGTCGTAAAGCTTCGGATGCGACCTGCACTTTGCCTCCAGGTGCTCCCACAAGGTGCCCTCGCGGATCGCCTGCTTCACCGCCATCATCTCCTCCATAGTGACGTACAGGTTGTGGCGGGCCAGCATCGCCTCCCTCTCGCGTTTTGGCGTTCCTGCAAGCGCCTCCAGGCCAGTCCCTGTGCAGACGGGGCATCTGCAGGGCAGCTCCGTCAGATCCTCCAGCTTCAGCGTCCTCGTCGCAGTCATATACCGGTCGTCTTTGGCAAAGAGGGCGTAAGCGGCAGAGTCGAAGAGGTCGCAGCCGAGCGCCACCGCGATGGCAAGCATCATCGGATGACCCGCCCCGAAGAGATGGAGGGGGCGCTCAGGCGGCAGGTTCTTCTTCGCAGCCACGATCATATCGACGAGCTGCGCATAATCATACTCTTCCATTATCTGGACCGGGCTTCCTAGCGGATGGATGTCGTAATCCAGCTCGCCCATCTTCTTTGCGCTCCACTCCACCAGGTCCAAGTGCCGCCCGCCCTGCAC
>MAGS01000058.1 GCA_001717005.1 Candidatus Methanomethylicus mesodigestus
AGACGGATGGCTATGCCGGTTCGGACATAGAGGCGATCTGCAGGGAGGCGGGGCTCATGGCGCTGAGGGAGGACCCGGATGCGAAGGAGGTCACCATGAAGCACTTCGCCGCGGGAAAGGCGAAGGTCAGGCCGACGATAGTCGAGGACATGAAGAAGTACTACAAGGCATGGGAGGAGAGGAGCAAGCAGACCCTTAGGGGGAAGCAGCCTCTCATCAACTTCGTCTAGGGAGCGTGAGTGGTGGATGACTTGGGATAATGGCATGAAATGGAGGACAGAGTCGCTGGACCTGATAATCCTCGACCTGATCGCAAAGAAGCAGGGGACGCTGGGGGACGGGGAGCTGCTTGAGATGCTCAAGGCAATGCTGAAGGAGATCTCGATGACGGAGCTGAACAAGGCGCTCATCGAGCTCGAGCTGCGGGGGAAGATCAACGTCTCCCTGCTCAAGAAGGGCAGGACGATCACGCTGATGAAGGCGAGGCAGCGTCAGGGACAGGCGTGAGCCATGGGAGTAAACCTGAGGGACCTGGTGAGCAAGACACCCATCCAGTTCGAGGGGATAAAGGACCGCATCGTGGGCATTGACGGCTACAATGCCCTATACCAGTTTTTGGCAATAATAAGGCAGCCCGACGGCACCCCGCTCCAGGACAGCAAGGGCAGGGTGACGAGCCACCTATCGGGCACTTTCTACAGGACCGCGAACCTCCTGGAGGCGGGGATCAGGCCGGTCTACGTCTTCGACGGCAAGCCGCCGGAGCTCAAGTCGGCGGAGATCGCCAAGCGGGCGGAGGTCAAGGAGAGGGCGAGGGAGGAGTACAGGCTGGCCGTCGAGAGGGGCGACATCGAGGGGGCCAGGCGGCACGCCCAGGCAACATCAAGGCTCACCAAGCCGATGGTGGAGCAGGCAAAGCAGCTACTGTCGGCGATGGGCGTCCCCACAGTGCAGGCGCCGTCGGAGGGCGAGGCGCAGGCGGCATATATGACGAGGAAGGGCGACGCGTGGGCGACGGCGAGCCAGGACTACGACTCCCTGCTCTTCGGAGCGCCGCGGCTCGTCAGGAACTTCGCGATAACGGGCAGGAGGAAGCTGCCGGGCAAGCCGGTTTATATAAACATAGAGCCAGAGATGCTGAAGCTGGAGGATGTGCTCACGGAGCTCGCGCTGACGAGGGAGCAGCTCATAGACGTGGGAATCCTGCTGGGGACGGACTTCAACCCGGAGGGCTTCGAGGGGATAGGGCCAAAGAAGGCGCTCAAGATAATCAAGGATGCGGGGAGCTTCAGGGCGGCCGTGGAGAAGGGCATGGTCAAGCCCGAGGCGGGCGTGGATTATGACGCGATAAGGGATATATTCCTGAACCCGAGCGTCACGTCGGACTACAAGCTCGGGTGGTCCCAGGTCGACGCCGCCGGCGTGAGGGGGATACTCGTTGACTCGTTCGAGTTCTCGCTCGAGCGGGTGGACGCCGCGCTGGACAGGATGAGCGCGATGACGAAGGAGCAGAAGAGGCAGCCCAACCTGGAGAAGTGGTTCTGAGGGGCTTCAGGGCGCTACGTGTTCCATCCGTACTGGCCCCTGAGCGGCACGAAGACGCAGCCGCCGCATGCATGCTCCGTGAAAGAGTCGCCCGAGCGGCGCAGCCTCAGGAGGGTCTGGACGGAGTACACCTCCCCGACCGGGATGGCCAGCACGCCGCCGTCCTTAAGCTGCATCTTCAGGGGAGGGGGCACGGCGGGGGCGGCTGCGGTAACGAGGATCCTGTCGTAAGGCGCGGCAGGGGGGTATCCCATGGTGCCGTCGCCCTCTATCACAGTCACACTGCCGGAGTAGCCGCAGCGGGAGATGTTCCCCCTTGCGAACTCCGCCAAGGACGGCACCCGCTCCACGGCATAGACATGGCCGGCGGCAACGGCCCCTTTGGGGGCGACCATCTCGGAGCAGACGGCGGCGTGGTATCCGGTGCCTGCGCCGACCTCTAGGACGGCCATCCCTGGCTTCAGCTCGAGCACCTCGCACATGATGGCCACCATGTGCGGCGCGGAGATGGTTTGGCTCTCAAGAGAGGGGAGCGGCGAGTCGTCGTATGCGGAGGATCGGAGGCGCTCGGGTATGAACTCCTCGCGGGGGACTGCAAGCATCGCATCCCTCACGGCGCGAGTCTTTATTATGCGGTCTTCCCACAGCGCCTGCACAAGCTTCTGCCTCAAGTCGGAGAAGGTCGCCAAGAGACCGCAGCTCTAAAGGATTTATGCAGGCGTGACCCTAAAAGGATTGGTCTTTGGGTTGCCATCTGTTGAGTTCCTCGCTTACGGCGACAGCAGGGTGACGGCGCTCCACCCCACTACAGTAGAGGTAACGAAGGAGGAGATCAGGTCCCGTGTCGCGGACTGCATAGTGGCAACCATGTGCGAACTGGGCCTCTCGGAGCTGCCGGAGGACCTCAAGGAGGCGGCGAGGGATGAGAACGCAGAGGTCGCGATCACCATCGAGGCAGGGGGGTTCTCGGAGAGGATATCCGGGAGGGGGCACAGGCTGCTCGGGTTCGAGAGCGGAACGGAGATGGTGACGAGGAAGAGTGGCTACGTCTGCGGCAGGACGCTCATGGTTTCTGCGGACAAGGCGGCTATTGACCTTGACAGGAGGCTGATCGCCGAGCTGCAGAAGCCAGACACGGTCGCCAGGATAAGGATAGAAGTGGTCGGGCGAAAGCCCTAGGCTGCACACAGGGATCGGGCCTAGCGCCGGCGTGCCTGGATTAACTTGCCTTGGCTTGTCCCGCTCAACGCCTTCGTGGCCTGTAGGGGGCCTCCAGGTCTTTGAGGATCTGCGCGAGGATTATGTTGGCGCCGATTCCGAAGATGGCATCAATTTGGGCCTTGAGCGACTTCGGGTCCCGTAGGACATTCGACCCCCCAAGATGGTAGATTATGGAGGACGCCGCCGGCTCGCCAAACAAGTCCTTGAGGCTGCCGGTAACGGACTTCTCGAGCTCGTCCTTGTCCGCACATTGGCTGGCCCTTTCCACAAAATCGCTCACAGGGGATGCAACTCCGCGCGAATCCTCATGCAAACGCTTGCGCTAACATGCCTCACCATCTCATCCCGCTACTTTTTTTTCGCCTCTTCCAGTTGCTTTGCCCTCGTCGCCACGTATGACGAGATCTTCTCCTGGGTGATGGCGGTATCTTCCTGCTGCTGGGTGAGCTGTTCATCGACTATCCTGAGCAGCTCCTGCGGGTTGACAGGCTTCATAAGATACGCGTCTGCACCAAGATTGACCGCCTTGATGGCGTTGTCCAGCGCAGCGTGCCCGGTGATTATGATCTTCCTGGTCCTCGGCACCCTGGGCTTCAGCTTCTGGAGCAGCTGCGTGCCCTCCATGTCAGGAAGCACAATGTCGATGAGCGCCAAGTTGATGACTGACTCTTCAGACCTCTCGATGGCTGCTGCACCCGAATTCGCGGTTATTGCGTCGTAGCCTTTCCTGACGAGTAACGAGTGCAGAGTCTCAAGGATATCCTCATCGTCATCGATAACCAGTATACGCTTTTTATCGCTGTTCATAATAGACCACGCTTGGCTCAGAAGTGCTAATATACATACGTCCAATAC
>MAGS01000059.1 GCA_001717005.1 Candidatus Methanomethylicus mesodigestus
GGGTAGTCCTCGCCCTCGCTGAACCTGCCGCCCATGACTCCGGCGAGCACGGCGCCGCCCCTCTTGGACATCGCCTTGTACTCGTCCAAGAGCTGGTCCTGCTCGGTTGACTTGATCCTCTGCCGCTCGAGGTAGAGGGGCTTGGCGGACGCCTTCTCGAGCCCGGCAGAGAGGAGCCCGTCGAGCACGCCGTAGGATGAGCAGAATATGCCGGTGTTCCCGGGGGTGTTGCGCACGACCTCCGATATCTTCGAGACCATCCTGGAGTACGACTCGGCGCCCCGCATGCCGTACAGGGTCGAGACGCCCCTGCAGACCAGGACGAGGGTCTGGTGCTCACCGAAGGGCGACGGGAGGGTAACCTTTGAGCAGCCGTCCGGCAGCCCTATCACCCTGCAGTAGGAGTCCAGGTCCTCAAGGGTCCCCGACATGCTCACAGAGGCGGCGGACGAGGAGAGGACTTCTGAGGTGGCTGACCGGGGGTCGAGCGATACTATCTCGGAGACGTACACCTTCTCCCCGCCTGGCCCCGCCCTGCCGCGCTCCTTCTCCTCAGTGTAGATGAGGTGCGCGTAGCGCGGGCTCCCGCTGGTCTCGCGCCCCTTGAGGAAGAACTCGCCCAGCCGGTGTATGTAGGAGCGCGGGAGGCGCCCGCTCTCGAGCAGGTCGAACTTTATCTTGTCGCCAAACTCGTGGGTCTCCTCCAGGAAGACGCCCGGGTCGTCGGATATGCGGGCGTCCTTCAGCGCGGCCTCCCCCAGCGCCCTGAAGTCGACGGCGTGCTCCCCGGGGCCCTTCCCCTTTATCAGCTTGAGCATGCCGTCCGCGAACCGCTCGACGTCCGGCTTGCCGTAGGTGTCGGCCTCCTGAGACGCCATGCCGACGCTTATCGAGGCCAGCGAGTCGCTCTCGTACTCGTTGGCGGTGTCGGGCAGGTTGTGCGCCTCGTCGAGTATGACGACGTACTGGGATAGCGAACGCCCCTCTCCGCCGCCGAGCCTCTTGAGGAACGGCTCGCGGATCTTCCTGTCGAAGAGGTAGGCGTAGCTGAGCGCGACGACGTCGACGTGGGGGAGGAGGAGCTTGATCATCTCGTAGGGGCAGAGCTCGTTCTCCCTCATGGAGCAGATGAGCTGGTAGGCAGAGGTGGGCGCGGCCAGGAACTCGTCCCTCAGGGACTTCACCAGCCTGCCCCGCTCGTCCATGTTCTCGTAGAAGGGGCACTTGTGGTCCTTGGTCAGGTCCGAGCAGAGCTCGGCGACGGTCTTGGGGTCCCTCGACAGGCGGAGGACGGCGTCGTTGACGCAGGTCTCCGACCGCCCCCTTATGGAGATGCCCGAGACCTTCTCCCTCTTGTTTATCTCTGTGAGCTCCTCAACCACGCGGTCCAGCTCCTTGTAGGTCCTGGCGGCATAGAGTATGCGCAGGCCCCGCGGCTTGCAGGCCTGGAGGGCACCGGCGAGGGCACCGACGGTCTTGCCCAGGCCGCTGGCGCCGTCTATGGCGACGTGGGAGTTCTTGTCGATCGCGCCCGAGACGGCGGCGAGGAGGGCCTCCTGGTTGGGCTTGAAGGAGGGGTACGGGAAGTACTTCCAGGAACAGGAGGCCAAAAAATCCACCGCTTCCTATCAAAAAAGTGATATGATTTAAGTTTACCCGTCTCGGCCCGGGCGGCGGGGCGCCTTTGGGGGCGCGCCCAAAAAGGTTTAAGCCCTCTGCCCATGGTATAGTATCAGTGTAGGCATTGATGATTTCCTGAGGGGTCCAAGGCTATGAGCTTCAGGCAGTTTCTTGAGGGCGAGAGGAGGATAGCTGGGCAGGTGACCGAGGTTGCGGACGAGCTCTCGGCTGAGTATGAGGCCCCGGCTGTGATGAAGGCGAACGACGGCGGGCCGGTCGTGGTCTTCGGAAGGATCAGGGGGCACAGGGTGAAGGTCGTCGCCGGGCTCTGCGGGACGAGGGAGAGGATATACAGGGCCATAGGCGCGGGCCCGAGGGACTACTACTCGAAGCTCACCGCCGCCGCGGCGAACCCGGTCAAGCCCGAGGTGGTCTCCAGCGGCCCCGTGATGGAGGTCACGGGCGGCGCGGACCTCGGGGAGCTTCCGGTCTTCAGGCACTACGAGAGGGACGCGGGAAGGTACATAACGTCCGGCATCGTGGTGGCGAGGAGCCCGGACGGGAAGTTCCAGAACGCCTCGATCCACAGGCTGCTGGTGCTCGGCAAGGACAGGCTCGCGATAAGGCTCGTCCCCAGGCACCTCTTCGCCATGCACCAGGAGGGGAAGTCGTGCGGCGAGGACATACAGGTGGCGATCGTGATAGGCGTGCATCCCGCGGTCGCGGTGGGCGCCAACGCGGGGCCGAAGCTCGGGGTGGACGAGCTGGGCGTCGGCAACGCGCTCATGGGCGGCGGGCTCAAGGTGGTGAAGTGCAGGCGGTCGGGCGTCACGGTGCCGGCTGAGGCCGAGATCGTCCTCGAGGGCGTCATAAAGGCGGACGAGACCGTGGACGAGGGGCCGTTCGTTGACCTGACGGGCACCTACGACATCATCAGGAAGCAGCCGGTCGTCCAGCTGAATGGCATGATGATGAGGAGGGACGCCATCTACCAGGCGATACTGCCAGGCGGCGCGGAGCACAAGCTGCTGATGGGGATGCCGAAGGAGGCCCGGATGTACGACGCGGTCTCCAGGGCGGTCCCCGACGTCAGGGGGGTCAGGCTGACCCTCGGCGGGGCGTGCTGGTTCCACGCGGCGGTCTCGATAAGGAAGCAGGCGGAGGGCGACGGGAAGAACGCGATCCTCGCGGCGCTGGGCGCGAACCCGAGCGTCAAGCATGTGGTCGTGGTCGACGAGGACATCAACATCGACGACATGGCCGAGGTGGAGTGGGCGGTCGCAACCCGGTTCCAGGGGGACACGGGCATGATTAAGATCAAGAGGGCGAGGGGCTCGTCGCTGGACCCGTCCTCAGACCAGGAGAGGATCCTGACGGCGAAGCTGGGCATCGACGCCACGGTGCCGTGGGGCAAGCCGAGGGAGAAGTTCGAGAAGGCGACGATACCCAAGGCGGCGCGCTGATGCGCCGCGCGACGAAAGGTGAAGGGGGGGCACTGGATGCAGCTCACACGGGAGGAGGAGAGGATGCTCGCCGGCGCGGAGGGGCGCGGCGTGCAGAAGGCGATGCAGCTGCTGACCGCCCTCGGGGAGGTCTTCGGGGCGGAGAGGCTCGTGCAGATAACGAGCGCACAGATAGCGGGGGTCTCCTACGGCAACATCGGGGACGCGGGGATGGAGCTCCTCGAGGACTGGGCGAGGTCCGGCGCCAAGGCAAGGGTCGCGGCAACGCTCAACCCGGCAGGCATGGACCTCGGCCGCTGGCGCGAGATGGGGGTCAAGAAGGGCTACCACGACAGGCAGCTCAGGATAATCAAGGCGTTCTCCAAAATGGGCGTTAGGGCGACGTGCACGTGCACGCCATACCTCGTGGGGAACCTCCCGAAGAGGGGGGACCACATAGCATGGTCGGAGTCGTCCGCGATCGGCTACGCCAACTCGGTGCTGGGCGCGATGACCAACAGGGAGGGCGGGCCTTCTGCGCTGGCGGCGGCGCTGGTGGGGAGGACGCCGCTCTACGGCCTCCACATCAAGGAGAACAGGAGGGCGACGGCGGTGGTCGAGGTTGAGGCGGGGAAGGGGCAGGAGGTGGAGCTCCTGACGGCCTTCGACTTCAGCGTCCTAGGCTACGCGGTCGGGAGGGCGCTCGGGTCGGGGATACCCTTCTTCGAGGGCATCAGGAGGGCGGACCCGGACAGGCTAAAGATAATGTCGGCGGCGCTGGCGGCATCCGGCGGCATAGCGATGTTCCACATCAGGGGGGTGACCCCCGAGGCGAGGGGGCAGGCGCTTGCCGGGCTGGAGAGGGTCGGCATCGGCAGGAGGGAGATGGAGGAGGCGAGGCTGCGCCTCACGGCGGAGGGG
>MAGS01000006.1 GCA_001717005.1 Candidatus Methanomethylicus mesodigestus
TACCATCCCGCCGGATTACGCTGGTGAGTATGGAGGATCAAAAAGATAAGCTTTAGCTGGCGGGGCAGGGCGGTCTAGCCTATTGCGGCTTCTCATCCTTCCTGTCTGAGAGGATGGCGGCCCACGGGTTGTCCTTTGCGGCGTCCGGCGCTTCCCCGCTGCCTGCGTCCTGCGCCTCGGCATGCGGTTCGGGCGCCCGCGCGGGAGGCGGCGGAGGTGCAGGGGCCAGCTTCTTGGCTGCCTTAGGCAGGGTGATGGTGGTAGCCCCGGACCAGGCAGCTCCTCCGGCTCCCTGTCCGGCGGCTGGGGTAGTGCCAGTGCCAGTGCCGGGGGCGGGTGCGGCGCCGTAAGAGAGGGCGCTTGACCTGAGCCCCCTGACCTGCTCACCCAGCGACTGTATCTGCTCCCTGAGGGCGCCGACGTCCTTCAGCGGCTCCTTGATCGAGTTCACGCTCTCGAGCTTGCTTGAGAGCTCCTCCATGCTGGCGACTATCGCCTCCAGGTTCACGAGGCTGGAGGAGAGGCTGGTCATGGTCCGCTCCATCCTCGAGGTCTCCTCGACGAACGGTATCACGGCTATCATCAGCGCCCCTATAGAGATGGGGACGACAATCCGTATGAAGAGCGTCTGGGCCCATGCCTCGAAGGTCCCCGCGCTGAGCGATGAGAACTGGACCGTGCTCCAGATGCCATAGGCGGATACTAGCGTGCCGATGATTGCGAAGAAGAGCCTGTTCCGGTTGATGTGGAGCGTGGCCAGCGTGAGGGCGAAGAGTATGACGGACGCCTCCAGCCACGGCAGCGTCTCGCTGATCAGAACGGAGTAGGCGACTCCGGATGGCCACTCGCGTATGAAGAGGCTGTTGTAGAACGTCATGAGGAAGGCGATGAACAGCAGCGCCCCTGCCGCGCCCAGCGTCACGGGCAGCATCTGGAGCGGCTGTCGGGAGATCATCCGGGCGGAGAGGCTCCGCACGCTGGCGCCGGCTGCCCCTATGGCGCGGCGGAGGTGCCGGAGGAGGCTGCCGATCCATGACGGCGCGCCTGCGGGCGCGGGGGAGGGGGCGGCGCCGGAATCATTGCCTCCAGCTCCGGATTTTGATTTGGCTTGGGCTTCTCCATCGCCCGCGCCCTCGCCACCGCTGCCGCTCTCCTGCCGGTCTCTGGTCATTTTGCCTCGCCTGCGCCTCTCGTTCTGTCTGCGCCGCAGCATCACTGCCCGTCGAGGGCGTGCCACCCCTCCAGACGCGCCCAGTCCCACTTGAAGGCCTCGGGGACGTACATCCCGTAGACGATGCAGCCCTGCCAGACGCTGTACTGGGGGTTCTTGACGAGCCTCACCGTGGCGTCGCTGATGCCCCTTGCCTGCAGCAGCCTAGTCAGCTTCGTCGCGGCGTCGACTGCCACGCCCTCCAGCCCGGACGGGACCTTCCATGCGAAGTTGCCGCCCGAGAGGAGTATGTTCTTGAAGAGGTACGGCTGGACCTCGATCGAGCACCTCTCGATGGAGGTCGCTATCGCGTCGGCGAGGTCCGTAGTGCCCAGGATGACCTCCCGCCCCACGTGGGTGTCGGATGGCTTGAGGAAGCCGCGCTTGTAGTAGGACTGGAAGACCTCATGCGAGGGGTTGAAGAGGTACTCGCCGATGAGGAACCTCTGCCAGCTGTTCTCCTTCAGGTCGATCGTTATCCTGGTGCCAGGGACCCTGAAGGCCGCCCTGAAGCGGTCCGGATCCCTCTTCGCCTCGTCGATCGCGGAGTTCAGGTCCCCCGGGATGAGGCCCACCGCCTCCTTGAACATCCTCACGAGGCGCCGCTCCTTCGCGAACTCGCCGAAGCCGGCGTCCCTCAGTATCTGCTGGGTGATCATGTTGGCGTCGTTGCCGCCCCGGTTGAGCGGTATCAGCGCGTGCTGTATGACCTGGCGGCTGATCGGCGTGACCTGCGTGTTCCCGTGGCCGCTCTCGATCACCGTGCAGGTGACCGCCTTCTGGGCGATCGCAACGGCGAGGGGCTGCGGGATGATCGTGACCGCCTTGACGAGCGGGCCCTTCTGCGACTCGGTGTTGATCTCCTCGTGGATCTTGAAGAGGCGCTCATACATGTACTTGGGCGCCCCCGCGACTATCGAGGCGACGCCGTAGAAGCCCTTGAACGCCTCGTTGTTGAGGGGGGCGTATCTGCTGAGGCCGAAGCGCGTGACCTCCTTGACGACCGACCATGCCCTCTCGTCGCCCTCCTCGATCGTGCTCTCCCTCATCGGGTATATGAGCCTCTCTGCGAGGTCCCCCCGCGCCTCGAGGTAGGTCGAGACCTCCGGCCCCACGACGATGGGCGTCCCCTCCCCGAACCCCTGCATGCGGGCGATGACGCTGCCCATGTCCGGGAGGTACCCCCTGTTCTCAAACATGTCAGGGACGTTCCCAAGGGAGGCCGGCCCGAACTTGTAGTCTGATGTGCCGTAGTCCTCCCCGAATACGAATAGCTCCTTGTACTTCGAGCTCATGAAGATGCGCCTGCGCTGTCACAACATAGGTCGCATTGATTATTTATAACATACACCCTAGGCGGAGGGGGGCGCAATCTGCCCACTGTCGACACTCTTGCGGGGGAGTCCCGCGGCGGCGATGGGGGGCTGATGCATGGCGAGCCTACGCGGGGAGGTCCAGGATGGCCCTCCGCACGGCGATCTCCCGGCTGATCCCGGCTACCCTGTCCTCGAGCGGGGACGCGCGCTCCAGATAGCCATTCTTGTCGATCGACTTCTGCCTGAAGGCGTGGTTCAGGTCGGCAAGCTGCGCCATCGCCGAGTCCCGCTCGAGCCGCAGGCCTATGTACTCCTGGCTTGCCCTTGCGCGCCTGTCCCGGAACTGCTGGGCGAGCGAGTCCAGCTCGGACTGGAGGGCGGAGGTCCTCCTGAAGTGCTCGTCCGCTTTTATGCCGCCTCGGGAGCGCTCTGCGTCCGCGCCGGTCATGGCGAGGCGGATGCGCCCGGCGGACTCGACCGCGGCGCTCACGTCTGCCGGCAGGGGGGCGGAGGTCAGCCTCCACCTGAGGGCGCCCGGGAGGTCCGCCGCGTCGCTGACGATGGTCAGCATCCCGCCGGTCTTCCTCGATATGTGCCCGAGGGTGGCGGCGTCCGCCTTGCTCCCCAGCCCCACGGCGTCGATCCGAACGTCGCCCGCGAGGGCGTCCGCCAGGCGGGGGTCCTCGCCTATGCTGTTCGGACCGTCGGTGATGAGCATGATGCCCTTCGCGCTGTCGGATGGGGAGCCGTGGATTGCCAGGGCGTGCCTCAGCGCAGCGCCGAGCGGCGTCCCGCCTTCCGCGCCCATCGCCCTTATCCGGTCGAGCGCCTGCATGAGCGGACCGGGGCTGCCGGCAGGCTGCAGGGGCGCGAGCTCAAGCACCTCGGCAGCGTCGAGGCTCCTCTGCCTGAATGAGAGCAGCGCCACGCGGTCGCAAGCTCCGAACGCGCCGGCATCCGCGAAGAGTGCCGAGAGGCGGCCCCTTACGGCGTCCAGCTTCGACCCCTCCAGCCCCTTCATGCCCTTGCCCTTGGCCATGCTGCCGGAGCAGTCAACGAGATAGATGATGTCGGATGGCATATAATCTCCGCCGGATCGCTCCCTGCAGTCACTAGTCGCCCTGACAGAGAAGAAGGTATCGGGTGCGCAGGGCGCAGGTCCGGGGCGAGCGCATCGGCCGCTGGGGCATCAGCATGGGTCGGGGCAGGTCGTCGCCATCATGAAGCGGACGCCCTTCCCCGGCGCCCCCTCCTCGGTTATGGTCCAGCCGTAGGACGAGCAGATCTTCCTGATCAGGTAGAGGCCGAAGCCGGTCCCCTTGCCATAGCCCTCCTCGAAGATGCGCTCCTTGTCGGATGCGGATATCCCCACGCCGTCGTCCTCGTATATCAGCCTCTTGAATCCGCCCGCCGACATGCAGTAGAGGCGTATCTGCGTGAGGGTCTTGCCGTACTTGAGGGAGTTGTCGATGAGGTTGTAGAAGACCTGCCTGAGCAGGGAGTCGGCCATCACGAGCACCCCCCCGCACTCGTTCTCCACATTGATGCCGTGCATTGCCGGATGGAGGGAGACCGCCTCGTCGAAGAACTTCCCGGAGTCGGTGCACGAGAGCGCCTCCATGCCGACCTTCTCGTATGCCGCGCTGAAGTCGAGTATCCTGACGATCTTGTCGACGGTGGATTCGATGCGCTCGATGCGGGCGACCGCGTCCGGGACGGCGCCGGCATCCTCCTTGGCAAGGTAAGCGCTGTCGAGCACCACCGTGAGCTTGTTGCGGACGTCGTGGCGGGTGAGCTTGCCGACGACGCGGAGCTTCTCGTTCAGCGCCTCCAGCTTCTGCTTGGCCGCCTTCAGCTCGGAGATGTCCACCTGTATCCCCCTGATGACCGGCGCGCCCCTCATGTCAACCGTGCGCTCGATGAAGGACATGACCGGCACCTTCGTGCCGTCCTTCCTGACGACGGAGTACTCGGTGCGCTTCAGGCGGGCCAGGTTGCCGTCGCCGCGTATCAGGCTCTGGAAGCGTTCGGTGATCCTCTGCCGGTCTTCGGGGGCGACGATCTGCAGCACGGTCATCTCCTTCAGCTCGTCCTCGGTGTATCCGAGGATCTCGCAGGCCTTCCTGTTGATGAACGTCGGCCTTGCCTCGGAGTCGGCCTCGTAGACGATCTCCGGCAGTGTGTCGGCGAATTCGCGGTACCTCCGCTCGTTTGCCTCCAGCGCCTCCGTCATCCTGAATGCGTTGATCCGGTAGGACCGCATCTCCTTCGAGCCTAGGAAGCCAATCACGTTTGCCAGGATGAGGGAGAAGACCGCAGTGAATAAGCTCGTGGCGGGGACTGCTGCGACGGACACGGCCAACAGGATTATCTCGGAGAACGTGAAGGCGAGGGTGGAGATCACCTGGTAGGAGCGCCGGTAAGTGACGACCAGGTACAGCAAGAATATGATCATGATCACGATGATGACGTGGAAGAGGAAGTTGCTCGGGCGCGTGGCGTCGATGAATGTGATCAGGCACATCCCGAGCATCGACCATGAGAAGACTACCCGGTCATACGACCGATAATCACTCACCCGGCCAATGTATGCGAATACGAAGATGGCGGCGGCAAAAAAGGCGAGCCTCGCCGAGACGAGCATGATGAAGAGGTCGGAATTGCCAAAGAACAGGTGGTCGTTGTGGATAAATGCCACGAGCGGAATTGCGGCAAGTATAAGCCCCAGACGCGCATACTTGATGTCCTCTTTAAGAAAGAACTGCCTGCGCCTGATCTCGAAGTCTGATGGGATGTTAAGCACCGCCTGGATTCCGGTGGCAGCAGAGTGGCTCGCTTTGCTGTCCGTACGAATAAATACTCATGCGAGAGCCATATCATTCTTTTGTTGCAAGGCGGCGGCGATGGAGGAGACTTCGGACCATCAGGAGCGGGCTGCGGCGTAGGTGCCTCGAAGGTGAAGTGTAGCACAGAAAGGGCTCCGGGGCGCGACCCTGAAAAAGCTTAATCTGACACGGTCCGTTCATGTACCGCTATGGAAGAGCCAAAGGCCCCCCATGCAAAGACCGCCGAAGAGGTGATGTCCGCCCTAGGGTCGTCGCGCGGCGGGCTTTCTGAGGCGGAGGCACGGGAGAGGCTCGCGAGGTTCGGCAGGAACGCTCTGGAGGACGAGAGGTCATCGAAGCTCGGGGTCCTCCTAAGGCAGTTCAAGAGCGTCCTCGTCTACGTCCTGCTAGCAGCGGCCGCGCTGACCGCGGTTCTTGGCGAGTGGCAGGACTTCTTCATGATAATTGCCATAATCATAATCAATGCCGCGATCGGATTCTGGCAGGAGCTCCGGGCGGAGGCGTCGATAAGCGCCCTCAGGAAGCTCACGCAGAGCAGGTCGTCGGTGATCAGGGGCGGCGCCACGGCCAGCATCCCCTCCTCCGACCTCGTGCCGGGCGACGTCGTTGCCATAGGCGAGGGGGACGTCATATCTGCGGACATTAGGCTCTTCGAGAGCACCGGGCTCATGGTGGACGAGGCGACGATAACCGGCGAGTCGGTGCCGGACTCGAAGGAGCACGAGATGGTGCTGGACGAGGATACACCCCCGTTCGAGCAGGACAACATGCTCTTCTCCGGGACGACGGCGGTCAGGGGCAGCGGCCTGGGCGTCGTGGTAAGGACGGGCTGCGCGACCTACCTTGCGTCGATAGCGGAGAGGGGGAAGGAGTCCGCCCCCGAGAGCCCGCTGACGAGGGCGATAGCGTCGTTCTCCAAGAGGTACGTGGCGACGCTGGCGGTCCTCTTCGCGGCGGTGGCGGCGGTCGGGTTCGCCCAGGGGAGGGCGATCTCGGACCTTGCATACCTCCTGGTGGCGCAGCTCGTCTCGGCTCTCCCGGAGGGGCTGCCGCTCGTCGTCACGCTCACGATGGTCGTCGGGGCGACGGCGCTGAGCAGGAAGAAGACCCTGGCGAGGCACCTGCCGGCGGTCGAGACGCTCGGCAGCGCCACAGTGATAGCCTCCGACAAGACCGGCACGATAACGGAGGGCAGGCTCAAGGTGAGCGAGGAGGAGGCGTGCGACGGCGGGCGGCTGCGGCTCATAGCGGCGCTCTGCAACGACTCGAGCGGGAAAGGCGGGGACCCGCTGGACCTCGCCCTCGCGCAGTGGGTCGGCGACGGGGAGTACGCGAGGCTGAGGGAGGAGAACCCCAGGGTCTGGGAGTTCCCCTTCGACACGAAGCTCAGGCTGATGGCGACCGCCAACGAGTCCGGCGGCAGGAGGAGGCTCTTCGTCAAGGGCGCCTTCGATGAGCTGGCGAGGAAGGACCCGGACAGGGAGCGCACGGCAAGGCTCGCCGAGGCGCAGGACCGGATGGCGGCGCGCGGGCTGAGGGTGCTGGCGTTCGGGGAGGGGGAGTTCGAGTCGGAGGACCCCGGCAGCTGGAGGATAGGGCTCTGCGGGCTCGTCGGATTCCTTGACCCGCCGAAGGAGGGCGTCAGGGATGCGGTGCTGACCTCGAAGAGGGCGGGGATAAGGGTCATCATGATAACCGGCGACTATCCCCTCACCGCCAAGGCGATAGCGCAGGCAGTCGGCATCTGGGAGGAGGGTGACCTCGTGCTGCTCGGCAAGGAGATCGAGGCGCTCCCGGCAGGCGAGGTCTACGGCGCGCTCTCGAAGGCGACCGTCCTAGCGAGGGTGCTGCCCGAGACGAAGTACAAGGTCGTGAAGGCGCTCCAGGAGAGGGGGGAGGTCGTGGCGGTGAGCGGCGACGGGGTCAACGACGTCCCGGCGCTGAAGGTCGCAGACCTCGGGATCGCGATGGGGTCAGGGACCGAGGCGGCCAAGGGCGTGGCCAAGATGGTCATAACGGACAACAACCTGAAGGTCATAGTCGACGCGATAGAGACCGGCAGGGTGATAGCGGACAACATCCGGAAGGTGATCTACTACCTCATATCGACGGGGCTGCACCAGATATTCCTCATCACCTTCGCGATCTTCGCGGGCCTGCCCATGCCGCTCCTGCCCATCCAGATACTCTGGGAGAACATCGTCACGGACGGGACGCAGGACAAGGTCTTCGCGTTCGCCAAGGCGGAGGGGAACGTGATGCTGAGGGCGCCGAAGAAGGCGAACGGGCAGTTCTTCGACCGGAGGCAGGTGGGGAGGGTGCTCACCTTCGGCCTCGCGATGGGCATCATCAACTTCATCGGGTTCTGGTACCTGCTCGGCCACTACTCGTACGTCGAGGTGGTCTCGATAACATTCACCGCGGTCGTATTCTCGCAGTGGGTGAACGGCATACTGGCGCAGAAGGAGGGCGAGCCGTTCATCGTGAACGTCCGGAGGAGCCTGGGCATAAACAGGTACATCTTCGCCGGGACCGGCGTCGGGATCCTGCTGCAGCTCTTTGCCGTCTATGTCGTGCCGGGCTGGTTCGGGGTCGTGCCGCTGGACGCGGGCGGGTGGATGTGGGTCGGGCTGCTCTGCGCCGCGACGTTCGCGGTCGTCGAGGCGAGGAAGTGGATAGAGCGCGCCATCGGGCACCGGCGCGGGTAGCTTCCGGAGGGTCCGGCGCATGGCAGGTCGTGCGACCGTAACAGATCGTAACAGGCTTTTTGTTGCGATGTGTGGCGTATCGTAACATATTAATGCCTGATCGTAACAGTATAAGGCATGGAACCGGAGAAGCTCCTTGAGGTGATAAAGGCCGGCGAAGGGCAGACGCTTGAGTTCAAGCGCGAGTGCCCGAAGGACATAGCCACGGATGTGTGCGCCCTTGCCAATGCCGATGGGGGAACCATAGTCTTCGGCGTCAGCGATGGCGGGGAGCTGGTCGGCTGTAACGCGAAGGAGGTCAAGGAGAAGGTCAGCGCCGCAATGAATTCGGTCTTCCCTGCGCCCTCGATAAGGTTTGAAGACGCGGCGGTCGGCCAGAAGAATTTTGTCGTTATGACAGTCGGAAAGGTCAAGGGGCTGTGCGCCATCGGCGGGACGGCGCACATAAGGATAGGGGTCGCGAAGAGGCCGATGTCGCTTAATGAGATAGTTGCCCAAGCCTCGGAGAGCGTCCTGTCGACGACGCTGGACAGGCAGCCCACGGCCGCAGGGTTGGAGGGCCTCGACGAGAAGGCGGTCAGCTGGTTCGGGGAGAGGCGCGCCGGCAGGGGGCTCAAGTACGCGGGTCTCATGGAACTGCTCCGGAAGATGGGCGCAGTAGTCAAGGCCAATGGGTCAGAGAGGCTCAGCCTGGCGGGGCTGCTCTTCTTCTCGAAGGACCCTCAGTCATACCTGCCCCACACGTATCTCAGGATCAGCATCAATGGAGAGTGGGTCAGGGTCGGAGGCGCGATATGGGCGATTGCGGATCAGGCGGAGGCGATTCTGGAGAAGAACATCAAGACGGTCTCCATCAAGTCGGGATTCAGGAGAGAGGACCACAGGGAGTACCCGATGCCCGCCGTCAGGGAGGCGGTGATCAACGCGCTCGTCCATAGGAATTACGCCGTCGAGAGCGAGGTCTTTGTATACCTCGATGGGGAGAGGCTGAGGGTGGTCAACCCAGGCAGCTTTCCGCCGGGGGTGTCGATTGACGACCCAAGGCCGGTGCCAAGGAATCCGCTGCTTTACGAGCTGATGTTTCAGGCAGGGTACGTCGAGAAGCAGGGCAGCGGCATCAAGCTGATCCTGGAGCAGTGCCAGAGGAGCCCGCTGTGCAGAGTGAGCTACAAGATGTCGGGCGGGTTCACGGAGGTCGTGTTCGAGAGGAAGATCGAGAAGGCGCTGGAGAAGGAGCTCGCGGAGATTCTGGAGCGGCTGGCGGGCGAGAGCAAGACGGCATCGGCGCTGGCCGAGGAGCTTGGCATCAGCAAGATGACCGCCCTGCGCCGCCTGAGGGCCCTCCGAGAGATGGGCATCGTCGAAAGGCAGGGGAGAGGGTCGAGGACGGAATACAGGCGACCGTAACAGATCGTAACAGGCTTTTTGTTACGGTAGATGCTGCGTCGTAACATATTTACAACAGACCGTAACAGGTTGCAGCCGGAGCCGCCGGGGCGCCACCCGTTAAGAGCAGGCCGGCATGGCGGGGCAGGCCAGAAGGGCTTCCGGAGGCGCCCGCTGGCATGAGGGCTCCCAGACAGGCCTGCGCTCGATAGGATGGCGGTCTTTCGCTGAGGCGTTTGCTTAATATAAGGCGCGTTCTACGGCTTACACAGGTATACGGTATGCAGTATTCCAAAATAACGAGGAAGTTCCAGGTGACGATCCCGAAGGAGGTCAGGCAGGCAGTGAGGGTTAAGGCAGGCGAGACGGTCATCGTGGAGGCGCACGGGGAGGGCGGCGTACTGATCAGGCGGTTGCCCAAGGAGGGCGATCCTCTGAAGGTCCTTATCGGGAAGAAGCCCATCTTCGACAGGCATATCCCAATAGAAGAGCTGGAGGAGAGAATGGAAGAATGACGTCCAAAGAGGCATACATCGACAGCAACGTCATCTTTTATGCCATCATAATGGACACAGTGTACGGCAAGAGATGCGGCGAGATCCTGAGGGAGGCGGCATCCGGCGGGATCGGCGGCACGATATCAACGCTGGTCATTATCGAGGTCGCCAACGCCATGAAGAAATATGGGCTTGGCAGGGATGCGAAGAAGGTGTGCACGGGCGTAATGTCAATGCCGTTCAGGATTGTCCCGCTGAACGAGCAGATAGTGCACAGGGCGCTAGCGATATCCCACGATTCAGGCATGGGGCATTACGACAGCGTTCACTTGGCAACGATGGAGGAGGTCGGATTGAGCAGGATACTGACTGCCGACAAGGGCTTTGAGGGGCGCCAAGGAGTCGACAGGCTCGATCCGCTTGATTCCGTCTGATGCCTGCATCACTGACTTTTTGTTGCGGCGCCGCCACGCGGGCATCATCCGGCCGCCTGGTTTGTGTAAATGCATTTAACCCTGCCAGCATTTACTTTCGCATTCAGGTGCTTGTCAGATGCTCAGGCTTGCGGGCGCTGTCCCGAGCTACGTCATATCGTCCCTGATAACGCATAGGCCGGTGATCGTCACCCACATGGTCACCGCGAGGTGCGTGAGCCGCTGCAAGGTGTGCACCAACTGGAGGGAGCCCCACAAGGGGAGGGAGATGTCCACGGCGGAGGTCCTCGGGCTGATAGAGGAGGCGAAGCGGCAGAACTTCCTCGCATACATCGCGTGGGGGGGCGAGCCGCTCCTGAGGGATGACATATTCGAGATACTCGGCAGGTCGTACCGGCTGGGCATGTTCACGGTCCTGATAACGAACGGCTACCTACTGCCCCCGGTCGCCGGGAGGGTCGCCAAGACCACGGACTTCGTCTGGGTCTCGCTCGACCACCACACGGCGAAGCACGACGAGATAAGGGGGCTGGACGGGAGCTTCGAGAGGGCGCTTGACGGTATCCGGGGGCTGAAGGCTGCGGGCGCCAACGTTGCGATCAACTGCGTAGTCAGCAAGCTGAACATGGGATGCGGCAGGAGGATGGCGGAGCTGGCCGCGGAGCTGGGCGTGAAGCTGAGCTACGACGACGTCGAGGCGTTCAGGGGGGTCAACGACTGCTACGCGCTTGGCCCGGACGAGCGGAGGGCGTTCTTCAGGGAGGCGCTGGAGCTGAAGAGGAGGCGCTACCCCATCATCAACTCTGAGGAGTTCCTCAGGGCGCAGGTCTCCGGCGAGAGGTATAGGTGCCACCAGCCGGAGGTCTTCATCAAGGTCAGCGAGGACGGGAAGGTTGTCCCGTTCTGGTGCCACATCTGCCGGGAGCCGTTCGGGGACCTGAGGAGGGAGGGGCTTGGCGAGATCATAAGGTCACCCCGCTACAGGGAGTTCTCCGAGGCGGCGAAGACTTGCTCGGCGTGCACGAACCAGACCACGATGGAGTGCTCGATATTCTGGGATGCCGCCCGGATGTTCAGGAAGACCTATGCCATGCAGAACCCGCTCTTCGGCGCGATAAGGGACTACCTGATGTGAGACAATGGTGGGAGGCTAGAGCATGTTTATAATTGGCGCCTCGCTTGAGGGCAGGTCGTCTGGTGGTCATTGTTGAGCCCCTCCCCAACGGTTGTTCTGACGTCGCCCTCCACGGAGATGAGCGAGTACGACGACAACCACGTGATGTCCTTCGGCGCGGCCTTCTCGAAGCCGTGGTTCGTGCCCCGGTCGGCTATGAGGGGCAGGGTCTACAAGCCGTCCCGGTCAAGGGGCGGGGTCGTCGAGAGGGCGCCGCTCGGGCTCAGGAGGCTCGAGGCGCTCCTGCTGGGGGCGCGCGTCGGTAGCGTCGCGATAGCGGACCCGGACAGGCTCGGGAGCGTCGTGGGGCCTGAGACGAAGGTCATAGGGGTCTCCGCGAAGGACCCGCAGGGGATGGGCTACGTCTCGCTTACATACTCGTCGATAATGGGCTTCGGCCCTGCGATCAACAGGCTCGAGTTCGAGCGGCTCATGGGGAAGGTCTCGGAGCTGAGGGCGAGGTACGGACTCAAGGTCGTCATGGGCGGCCCGGGCGTCTGGCAGGTCCGGAGGGCGGAGGGCGAGGGCAGGAGGTTCCCCATAGACTTCTTCTTCGAGGGCCCAGCGGAGGCGAACGGCGCGGACGCCATTGGCAAGATCATTACGGGCGGCGCGGTCCCCAAGGTCGTCCAAGGCATCCCGGCGGAGGCGGAGGAGGTCCCCCGCATCATGGGCCCGACGCTCTACGGATCTGTGGAGGTCTCAAGGGGCTGCGGAAGGGGATGCGCGTTCTGCTCGCCGACTATGCAGAGGCGGTGGTCCCGCCCCGTGGGGGAGATAATAGCCGATGTGGAGGTCAACCTGAAGGCGGGTGTCCCGGATGTGCTCCTGGTTACAGAGGACATACTGGGCTACGGCGCGTCTGGGCCGGACTTTACCCCGAATGCAGGCGCCGTGGGGGCGCTCTTCGGCGCGCTGAGGGGGTGCGGCGGGGTTAAGACGCTCCAGGCGACGCATGCCAACCTCGCGTCGGTCAAGGCGGACCCGCGGCTGGCAGAGGCGGTGGCAGCGGACCTCCTCGAGAAGGCGGTCTATCTCCACAGGGGGAGGAGGGTGGCGTCGACCGAGGTGGGAATAGAGACGGGCAGCCCGCGCCTCTTCAGGAGGCACATGGCGGGCAAGTGCAGGCCGTTCAGCCCGGACGACTGGCAGGATATCGTCCTGTCGTCTCTGGGGTTCCTCGAGGACCGGGAGTGGGTCGGCGTCGGCACGGTCATCGTCGGCATGCCGGACGAGACCGAGGACGACACGCGGCAGACCCAGAGGCTGATAGACGGGATAGTCGCGGCGGGGCTCAGGACGATGATCATACCGATACTATTCGTCCCCCTCGGCTCATGCAGCCTCAAGGACGGGGCGGCGGCGTCGTTCGACAGGCTCACGGACGGGCAGATAGGCGTCTTCACGTCGGCATGGGAGCAGAACATCAGGCAGTGGGGCGCGGAATTCTTCAGGACGCCGCCCTACAACTCGTTCATATCGCGCAAGGCGGTGAAGCACGGCAGCTGGATCCTACAGCGGCTGAAGTACAGCAGGAGCGAGCGGTGGAGGAGCGCCATAACGGGCACCGCCATAAGGGAGCTCGCGAAGGTCGCATGACGGGCTGCAGCTGCGGCGGCGGCAGGGAGACCAAAGCATTTTAAATAGGGCTCTGCAGATGCACGAATGAGTGATTGCTATGAATCTAGGAGAGAATATTGGCAACTCCTTCGAGTACACGAAGAAGCTCGCGGCGGATGCCAAGAGGCTCGTTCTGCTGATAGTCTTCAGCATTATACCGATTTTGAATTTCATAACCCTTGGCTACTTCAGCCAGGTGATGAAGGAGAGCCCCGAGGGGAACGCCCCTCCCGAGCTCAAGAACCTTGGGGGGCTGCTCGTCCAGGGCCTGATGGTCTTCATAGTGGCCATCCTTTGGGTGATAATCCCGGTCGCCATAATAGGTGCAGGGTTCTGGCAGATGTGGTACGCTTACTACATGGTCTTCGGCTTCCCCGGCTGGCTGATAGTGGTCGCGGGCCTTGTGCTCCTGCCCATCTTCTGCCTCCTGATGTTCGTCGGTCTCGCTAACATGATCAAGCAGGGCAGCATCGCGAAGGCTTTCGCCGTCGGCGAGCTGGTCTCGATAATCAAGCGCATAGGGGTAGTCAGCTACATCGTCTGGGTCGTGGTGATGTATATCATAATCGTGGTGGTCGGCGCGATAGCGGCCATGGTGCCAGTTGTCGGCTGGCTCATCTCGATGGTGATCACCCCGTTCATCGGCGTGTTTGCGTTCAGGTCCTCTGCGCTGGTCTACGCTAGCGGCAAGGGATACGCGGCGCCGGCACAGGGCTCCGCGATGCCGCCTCCTCCGCCGCCAACGATAGCAGGCAAGACCTTCTGCCCCCAGTGCGGGACAGAGAACGCGACCGGCGCTAGGTTCTGCGTGAAGTGCGGCAAGGAGATAAGGGGTTAGCCGAACGGGGCGGAACGGAACGTCCCCAGCCAACCCATCTTTCCCTTTTTTTGCTCTTTTCTTGGTTCATTCTTTTCGGTGAGTTCGACACTCTCGCCTGCCGGCGGTACGCAGGCAGCAAAAAGGATAATATCGTAGAGAGGTAGAAGGTCGAGCATGAGATTCCTCGTTACTGGCGGTGCCGGCTTCATAGGTAGCAACATAGTTAGGCGGCTTCTGGCCGACGGCGATGAGGTCGTGGTTATTGACGACCTTACGCTCGGCAACGTGAACAACGTGCCGGGGGTCAAGGTGTTGAGGGGCGATGTGCGGGATGCGCGGCTCGTCGATGAGGCGTGCGAGGGCGTCGACGGGATCTTCCATGACGCGGCGCGCTCCTCGGCCC
>MAGS01000060.1 GCA_001717005.1 Candidatus Methanomethylicus mesodigestus
GCGCTGGGGGTGGCAGGCTACTTCCAGAAGGCGTGGCTCGCAGAGCTCTTTGCCGGGTACTACGCCGGCGTCTTCGGGCTCGGGCACATAGCAATCTCGGAGGAGCTGATGCCGCAGCTGGTCACCGCCGCGCTCTCAACACTATTCCTCCTCGCGGGCGCGGTGCCTGCCTACCTGATATACTTCCGCGGCCGCACCCCTGCGCCCTCAGGGCCGCTCTCCGCCATCAGGGGCCTCCTCTTCAGGAGATACTACATAAACGCGCTCTACTACTCCCTCTTCGTCCGCCCGACGATGTGGCTGTCTAGGCACCTCTACAGCGCGGTTGAGGTCGGATTCTTCGACCGCCTCAATGTCGGCATCGCCGCAGCCGCCCGGTCCGCATCCTCCATGCTCAGGAAGAGCCACTCGGGGGACCTGAACTACAACGTGCTGGCGTTCGCGGTCGGACTGGCGATGCTGATGGTGATAATACTCGTTGCGGTGATCTGGTGATGGTGATAACGATGGCGATGACTGTGACTACGACTATGGCTGCCGCTGCAAGCATCCCTCCACTCCTATCCGACGTCTCGATGCCGACCGTCCTGCTCGCACTCCTGCTTGGATCGCTCGCAGCCCTTATTCCGGGAGGTCGCCGCCAGAGGGCAGCCGGCATCTTCTCGACCGCGCTCCTGGCCGTTCTCTTCGCCGCCACGACCCCCATGCTGCTCCAGACCGGGGTAGGGCGCATCTTCCCACTCTTCGCCGCCCAATTCCTGGGATCCGCCAGCCTCTTCGCGGACGGCATGTCGTCGATACTCGTGCCCGTGACGCTGCTCTTGGCCGCGGTCGTCTCGCTCTACGCGACTAGGGACAGATGCGGCGCCGATTGCGGCGGGGGCCAAGGAGGCGATCCGAGGCGCGGCTTCTTCACCCTGCTGCTGCTCTACATAGCCGGCATGGTTGGGCTATTCGAGTCGTCAAACCTGATCCTCTTCTTCGTCTTCTTCGAGCTCATGCTCGTCTCATCGTGGCTGCTAATCGGCTTCTGGGGCGGCAGGAGCCTGGCCTCCGGCATGAAGTACTTCATGTACACCGAGTTCGGCGCCCTCCTGCTCCTGCTCGGCATACTCGCCTACGGGGGCGCCACGGGCTCCATGGACCTGCTCGCTATGCAGCAGGCCCCTGAACTGACCTCGGCGGTTGCCGTGGCAGTCGCGCTCATGACGACCGGCATCCTCGTGAAGAGCGCCGCGTTCCCCCTGCACAGCTGGCTGCCGGACACCTACTGCTCGGCCCCCACCGCCGCCAGCGCGCTGCTCTCCTACTCGACCGTCGCCGTCGGCGGATACGCGCTCCTCAGGGTCTTCCAGTCATTCGCCCCTGCCATACTGGAAGACGGCAACCTCATGCTGGCCCTCTCTCTGGTCGGGCTCGTGAACATCGTCTACGGCGGAATAATCGCAATGAGGCAGTCCGACATGAAGCGGCTCCTCGCATACTCGAGCATAAGCCAGGTCGGCTACATGCTCATCGGCGTCGCCTCCTCCGCCTACCTCGGCTTCCTGGGCGTCGTGATCTGGGCGGTCGCCCACG
>MAGS01000061.1 GCA_001717005.1 Candidatus Methanomethylicus mesodigestus
CCGTTGCGGCTATCCCCTTCAGCCCCCTCGCCGGCTTGGTCCTCATCACGACCTCGCCCCCGCCCTTCGGGTAGTGCCCCCTCCTGACGAGCTCGACCGCGGTCCCCTCCCCGACCCCCATCGACCGCAGCCCCGGGAGGACCACATGCCTCACGTAGTCGACCGGGGGGCTCCACGGGACGTCCGTGCCGCCCATGATCCTGACCTCGGAGTCCGCCTCCGCCGCCAGCATGATCGGGAGGAGTGTCTGGACCATGAGCATAGCGCTGCCCGCCGTCTTTATGTCGAACGTGTGGCTGCCGCCCACCACCCTCCCCGGCACGAACCGCACCTCGCAGCTCCCGGCCGAGGCTCCGTGCAGCTCCGCGCCTGACACCTCCGCCGCCGCCTTGATGCTGGCCAGGTGCTGCGGCTGCAGGCCCGGCTTCGACCTGTTGGCCCTTATGTTGAAGACCCTCACCGACTTCCCTGTGAGGCACGAGAGCGCGACCGCCCCCCTCAGAACCTGGCCGCCGCCCTCGCCGTACGCGCCGTCGATCTCTATGCTCTTGCCGCTCAAATTCCATCAATACTTATTATTCCAGATCCCCTATTATTCATTGGCGGAGCTGATGGCAGTGCCAGGTACCGTCTACCTCTCTTCCGTGCGCGTCAACGGCATGTGGGTGACCGTGGCATTCGGCGACTCCGGCGCGCTATACGCCTGCTCGATACCCTCAAATGAGATCGAGCCGTCAAGGGCCCTCACTGTCAAGGCGCTCGCCGAACGCGGATTCCCGTTCACCGGGCTGGGCCCCGGCGACCCCCGCGCCTCCAGGATGGGCGAGGCGGTCTACAGGGCCGGCATCCACGGAGGTCCCGATCCGCCGCTATCCTTCGAGGGCATGACCGCCTTCCGCCGGCGGGTCCTCGAGCGGGTCCGTGAGATACCGCGCGGCTCGGTCTCCTCCTACGGGGACCTGGCTGCGGCCGCCGGGAACCCGCGCGCCGCCAGGGCAGTGGGCTCGATAATGGCGAACAACCCGTTCCCGTGGGTCGTCCCCTGCCACCGCGTGGTAAGGTCCGACCTCTCCCTTGGCGGCTTCGGCGGGGGGCCGCCGGAGGCATGGGACCTCGGGCTGAAGGCCGGGCTCCTGCGCAGCGAGGGCGTTGAGCTCTATAAGGGCAAGGTCAGGGCGAGGCATCGCCTGGCTCGAGGAAAGTGATCTTCTCGCTCCTCGAGATGTCCCTTATCCTCTCGACACCGCGGACGCCCTTGACCACCGCTATCGTCTGGACCGGGACGAGGCTCTCCCAGTCGTCCCCGCGCAGCATCCTCCTCCTGATCTCGGTCCCGGAGAACTTCACCCTGTCGAAGAGCGGCGGGACGCCCACCTCCACGCCCCCCTCCCTGAAGAGCCTCTGGGCGAGCGGGTTGCCCGTGTAGGCGACCTCGAAGCGGGGCGTGAGCGACTTCACGTGGTTGACCCAGAGCGCGTTGTTCCAGAGGTCCGGTATGGGTATTATGAACGGGCACCTCCCTGCCAGCCCCTCGTCCCTGAGGGCGCTGGATATCATCGTCATCCTCTCGCCGGCCGTGAACGGGTTGTCGAGCGTGTGGCTGATCTGGGCGCTCCCTATCCCTATGATCAGGTCGTCCACCTCCTTGAGTATGCTCCTTATGACCTCAAGGTGGCCCTTGTGGAACGGCTGGTACCTCCCGATGAGCAGACCCATCATGACTCGACACCTCATCCCCTGACTATCGTGACCTTGTCTCCGACCCTCGCGGCCATCGAGTTCTTCGCGTTGCCGTTGCTGAGAGATATCTCGTAGTGCTTGGCACTGCCTAGGAGAACTATGAACTCGCCCTCCTTCCCGTCGGCGTAGGTCTCCGCCCTCCTCGCCTTGAACCCCTTCTCGCCTATCGTCACCACCATGCTCCCGGAGAGCTTGATGTCCTGCTCCCTGATGCTGGTCGTGAGATTCCCGAACATGTCCGCGTATATCACCTCGCCGAAGACGAAGTCGCCCCCGACGGTCCTCTTGAACTCGACCCTCTCGAACCTGTGGAGCTGCTTGCCGAGCTCCCTCGGGTCGCCCCCGTCCGCAAGGAATGCCGCCACCGGCGCAAAGACATCCCTGCCGTTGAACGTGGGCGCGACCTCCCTCCCCTCGAGGAAGCCCTTGCCGACCTCGTAGACCTCGAGTATCCCGTCCTCCTCAGCCGCGGGCGCCATCACGCCGTTGTCAGGGCCGACGAAGACGTAGTTCTTGGTCTTTATGGCGATGGCCTTCCTGGATGTGCCGACGCCCGGGTCGACGACCACGAGGTGGACGGTCCCCTTCGGGAAGTACTTGTAGGAGGAGCAGAGGATGAACGCCCCTCCCTTGAGGTCGAACGGCTCCACCTCCGTCGAGAGGTCGATCACCTCGGTCGCGGGCGAGAGGCTCTTGATCACCCCCCTCATCACCCCGACGTAGTGGCCATGGAAATCAGTAGTGAGCGTTACGATCGTCAACATGAATCCCAGCTTGTACTGGTAGAAACATATAT
>MAGS01000062.1 GCA_001717005.1 Candidatus Methanomethylicus mesodigestus
GCACATCGATATGACCTCCCGGTAGATCGTCCGGATCCCCTCGGGCGGGGCATCCTCGGAGGCGGAGGTTACCCTCTCCAGCACCTGGCCCTCCCTGTTCATGTCCAGGACATCCATGTTCAGGGCGGACTTCAGCTTCCCGATCCCCTTGCAGGCGGCAGCCCTCTCGTTGAGCAGCCTCACGATGTCATCGTCAATCTTGTTTATCTTCTTCCTCGCCGTTTCAAGATCCAAATCCTTTTCAGCCATTTTCGATCCCACTTCTCTTTTCTTACATCGTCTTGCATCGTCTCGCCTTACCTCAGCCTCGTTTCACTTCGTTTCTGTTTCCCTTAGCTTCACTTGACCCCTCTTCCCGTCTCCAGTCAACTGCGGTCAAGGTACTTCCCGATCAGGTGGGCATTCTTCAGCATGTCGGCGAGGCTCGCCGAGACCACCGCCTCGACGACCGGCACCGCCCTCACGGCGACGCATGGGTCGTGCCTGCCGCCTACCCTGATCGTCGTCTCCGCCATCCTCGACAGGTCGACGCTCCGCTGCTCCTTGGCTATCGACGGCGTCGGCTTGAACGCGACCCTGAGGATCAGGGGCATGCCGTTCGTTATGCCGCCCAGCAGCCCCCCTGAGTTGTTCGTCAGCGTGACTATCCGGCCGCCGTCGAGGGCGAACTCGTCATTCGCCTCGGAGCCGCGCCTTGAGGACAGGGCAAACCCCCCGCCGAACTCTATCCCCTTCGCTGCGGGGATGCTGAAGACCGCGTGGGAGAGCACGCTCTCCACGGAGTCGAAGACCGGCTCGCCTATCCCTGCCGGCAGGCCGAAGACCCGGCACTCCACGGCCCCCCCGATCGAGTCGCCCTCCGCCCTTGCCTCGTCGATCGCCTTGACCATCAGCTTAGACGCGCGCGCGTCGGCGCACCAGACAGGGCTCCCCGCCGCCCTGGCCTCCAGTCCTTCATCCGGCGAACTGGCAGCCTTCACGCCCCCGGCTTGGATTAAATGAGCGACCGCCCTGACGCCGCTCCTCAAGAGGAGCTTCTTCGCGACCGCGCCTCCCATGACCATGCCTGCTGTTATCCTGCCCGAGAAGAAGCCGCCGCCCCTCCAGTCGTTGAACCCCCCGTACTTGACGTAAGCGGTATAGTCCGCGTGGCTGGGGCGGGGCACGTTCCTGTTCTTCGCGTACCACGAGGAGTCGGTGTCCTCGTTGCGTATCATCATCATAACCGGGCCGCCGTTCGTCCTTCCGTCCGTAATCCCGCTCTCTACCGTGACGGCATCGCCCTCGGACCTAGGGCTTGCCGTGCCCCTCCCGGGCCTGCGGCGGTCCAGCTCACGCTGTATGTCGGCCGCGCCTAGCTCAAGCCCGGCGGGGCAGCCTTCGACGACCGCGCCGATGCATTGCCCGTGAGACTCGCCGAATACGGTAATCCTGAACGCACTGCCTATTCCAAAGCTCATGACACCAACTCCACACTGGCACCCATCTCCGCCAGGTCCTCGAAGAACGACGGGTAGCTCTTCGAGACGCACTCTGCATTCCTTATGACGGACACGTCATCAGATGCCAGGGCAAGGACGGAGCATGCCATGGCGATGCGGTGGTCGCCGGCTGGGTCTATCGTCGCGCCCCTTGTCGCGCCGGCGCCGCGGATGGTCATCCAGTCGTCACCAGTCTTAATCGACGCGCCCATCCTGATGAGCGTTTCTGCAGTCGTGGCGATCCTGTCGCTCTCCTTGTACCTCAGCCGCCGTATGCCGGTGATCTTTGTCTCCCCCTCCGCCTTCGCGGCCGCCGCTGCCAGCACGGGCACGAGGTCTGGGATCTGCGTCGCGTCTATCTCGATCCCCTTAAGAGGGGACTTCGCGGCGGTGACCGAATGGTCGGTGCAGGAGATAGCGGCGCCCATCCGGCGGAGCAGGTCCACGGCGGCGCCGTCCCCCTGCAGCGAGGGCAGGCGGACCCCCCGAACCTCGACCGCGCCGCACAGCGCTCCGGCGGCAAGCATGAACGCGGCAGAGGAGAAGTCGCCCTCCACCTGGAAGGATGCGGGGCGGAGCGACTGGCGCCCCGGCACCGTGAACGACCCCGACGCGGCATGGAAGGCAGCCTCGGCCCCGAACGCCCGCAGGACATCGATGGTCATCTCAACGTAGTCCCTCGACTCCAGCGGGCCGACCATGCGGATGGCGGCATCGCTCCTCGCGCGGGTGCACATCATGAGCAGGGCAGATATGAACTGCGAGCTGACGTCGCCGCGTATGCTCGCGCTCCCGCCCTCTGCCCCCCCTCCAAACACCATGACGGGCGGTAGGCCGTTCCCCCCCTTCGAGAGGCACCTGGCGCCCAGGGAATTCATGGCTTCGAGGAGCGCGCCCATCGGCCTCCTCCTCAGCTGCTCGTTGCCGGTGAGCGTGGTGGCGCCGTCGGCGTGGGCAGAGATCGCTGTGAAGAGCCGCAGGGCGGTGGCGGACCCGCCGCAGTCCACGGCTTCGCCAGGCGCCCTGATCGCCCCACCGGTTATGGCCCACCGGTCGCCGATGTCTGCAACGCGTGCGCCAAGCATCCGGGCTGCCTGCAGGGCGCGCAGCGCATCGTCCGACCTCGACGGGCATATCACCTCGGACCTGCCCTCGGCCATGAGCGCGCATGCCACCGCCCTCTGCGTGTAGCTCTTCGACGGCGGCGCGGTCACCCTCCCGGCAAACTCGGAGCGCGTTATCCTGACGTCCATCTCAGACGCCCCCGCCCGCCCTGGCGTTGTTGACCGTGGTCCGGATTATCCTGCACCCAAGGCCCTCCCAGCACTCGGCTATCTGCCCCTCCTGCTCCCGGCGCGAGACGGCGCAGATCGAGGGGCCCTTCCCGCAGACGCCGGCGGAGACCGCGCCGTTCTTCATGGCCGCCACGACCGGCGCGGGGTCGATCCGGAACGCGTGCGCCATCGCGAAGCCGTTGAGGAGCATCGCGTGCCAGTGCCTGCCGCCTAGTGCCTCCTCGATGGCAGCCTCCGAGATGGGGGCGTACTGGCTGATGAAGCCCCGGTCCACCTTGCCCGAGTAGCGCCGCTCATCGGGTATCATGAATATTGCGCTCATCGGCTCCAGCTCGAGGCTCTTCAGGATGACCCCCCTGCGGTTGTCGGTCACGTGGAGGCCGCCGAGGCAGCTCGCGCAGGCGTCGTCCATGGCGCCCGTGAGGCTCACCCCGCTCCTCAGGGAGGCCTCAACGCCTACCCTTATGATCTCGATCTCATCCATGCTCTCGCCTATGGCGTCAAGCGTCGCCAGCACTACCGCGTTCGAGGCGGCGCTGGAGCTCTTCATCCCCCGCGCGATCGGTATCTCGCTGCGGGTGCGGATCGAGGCCCCGAGGCTGAGGCCGAAGCGCCCCAGCGTCCCCCTGAAGGACTGGACCGCGAGCCCATTCTCCTCGGCGCCGCCGGTGCCGCCCTCGATCTCGACGTCCACGGCAGGGTCGTCCTTGAGCGTGACCTCCGCTAACGTCCTCAGCCCGACGCTGAACGCCGCCCCCCTGCCGGAGGGCATCGCGTTGACGATGGTCGCCGCGCCGAATGCGGTGCCGCGCCCCGTTCCTTTGAGCCTCATTGGCCCGCCTCCGCCTTCGCTGTCGCATCCGCCTGCGGCTGCGCCTCCCCGAATAC
>MAGS01000063.1 GCA_001717005.1 Candidatus Methanomethylicus mesodigestus
CGGCCACGACTCCACCTTCAACTTCATCGTCGACTCGTTCGACCCGATCAAGTCCATACCCGCCGGGCTGCAGGTCCCGGAGGGCTTCGGGGAGCACATAGGCAAGCCCCTCTCCGACGTCCCGGACCCGTCCGGCTGCCACGCGAGCTACGCCCACCACTTCGCAGAGGAGTTCATCGCCTGCCAGCAGAGGCTCGGCCTCTCGCCCAACATCATCTACTCCCACGAGCTCTACGCGAGGCCGGAGATGAAGGACGCCATACGGACCGTCCTGCGGAGGATCGACGACCTGCGCGCCATAAGGCGGGAGTTCATACAGCAGCACGACGAGGAGGGCGACCACGGCAACTCCGTCGGCTGGAACCCCGTGATGGTCGTCTGCGAGCGGTGCGGCAAGATCGCCTCCAAGAAGAAGGACGTGGCGCCGAACAGGGTCACGTCATGGGACCTCGGACGGGACGAGATATCCTACTCGTGCACGAGCTGCGGGCACGAGGGGGTCGGGAAGATCTCATCGCTCAGGCTCAAGCTCAGCTGGCGCGTTGACTGGACCGCCAAGTGGGCAGTCTTCAGGGTCACCTGTGAGCCGGCAGGCAAGGACCACTGCGTCAAGGACGGCGCGTACGACATGGGCCTCGCCGTCTGCCAGCGCATATTCGGCTACCGGGGCCCGCTGCGCGTCTCTTACGAGTGGCTCACCCTTGGGGAGCACGCCATGAAGACCCACAAGGGCATCACGTTCACGCCGATGGAGTGGCTGCGCATAGCGCCCCCCGAGGCGATGAGGTACCTCATACTCTCCGCGGACCCGATGCGGCACATAGCCTTCCTGCCCGACAGGATCCCTGACATCGTGGACAACTTCGACAGGCTGGAGCGCATCGCCTACCGTGCGGAGGAGCCGGCGGGCGTCGAGACGCGCACCTGCCTGGAGGACCTCTACGCCATGTGCACGACCGGCAAGCCGCCGGAGTCGCTTCCCGTGCGCCTGCCGTACCGGTTCGCGGTAACGACCTGCCAGCTAGAGTCCCTCCTCGGGCAGGAGAAGCTGGTGTCCAAGTCGGCGTCATACGCGGCGAGGCTCTACTCCAAGGACTCGCTGACGGACGCGGAGATGGATGACCTTAAGGCGAGGCTGTCCATGGCGAAGAACTGGGTCGCGTCGTACGCCCCGCAGAGCCTCAAGTTCCAGATCTCGCCCGGCGCGCCGTCGTACAAGCCCGCATCGGACGCGGAGCGGCGCTTCATCGAGGCAGTGATATCGATGCTCGAGCGCGACATGAAGGAGGCGGACATACAGAACGAGGTCTTCAACACCGCCCGCTCCCTCAACCTCGAGATGGGCAAGGCATTCGCGGCAGTCTACCGCACCCTGCTGGGCTCCGAGCGCGGCCCGCGCCTGGCGCCGCTGCTGATGGCGCTGGACCGGGAGTGGGCGATCTCACGGCTCAGGTCGGTCCTCTGAGCCCCCATCCCCCCTCTTTGATACATGCCGCCGGTGAGAAACGTGCCGGGCTTGCTTTATGA
>MAGS01000064.1 GCA_001717005.1 Candidatus Methanomethylicus mesodigestus
CGCCTAGGCGCTTCCTTGTCCTCGGGTGCATGGGGTAGACGACGACCCTCCCGAACTTCTCGGCGAGCGACTGGAGGGCGCCCATGGCCATGGAGAGGCGCCGCCTGTCGTCGACGTTCTCCTGCCTGTGCATAGTCACAAGGAAGAACTTGCCCGCCCCGACGATGCCAGCAGTGTCGATCCCCCTCGAGAGGGCGAGGTTCTGCATCGCCGCGTCCACTACCGTGTTGCCCGTGACGTGGATGCTTGTCCCGGCTAGCCCCTCCCGCAGGAGGTTTGCCTTCGCGGTCTCTGTGGGCGCGAACAGGTAGTCCGAGACATGGTCAGCGACTATCCGGTTCACCTCTTCAGGCATGGACATGTCCCCGCTCCTCAGCCCGGCCTCGACGTGCCCCACCTTGATACGCATCTTGGTGGCAGTCAGGGCGCCCGCGAGGACGGTGTTGGTGTCGCCCTGCACGAGCACCGCCGTCGGCATCTCGCGCCTGAGGACCTCCTCTATGCCGATCATCATCTTGCCGGTCTCCTCCGCGTGGCTCCCGGACCCCACGTTTATGTTGATGGAGGGCGCGGGGAGGCGGAGCTGCTCGAAGAATACCCTGTCCATGTTGTAGGAGTAGTGCTGCCCAGTATGAAGGACGAAGTAGCCGATCGAGAGGCGCTGTAGCTCCCTTATGACCGGGCACATCTTGATGATCTCAGGCCTCGTGCCGAGTATAACCGCAATTTTTTGGGCAGGCATCGCCATTGCTCCTTTGATGGCTAGATATTGTCCTAGTGCGATATTAATCTGATTTTTAGAACGGCATTGAGGCGCCGCATCCTGGAGGCGATGGCTGCAGACGGAGCGTTGGAGGGGGGCGACCGGGCGCGGTCCTCCAGCGGCGCCCTCGCAGCTTTAAATAATTGGGCGGGGATGCTTCAGTCATGATAGAGATCAAGAGGCTGGGCGAGGAGCGTTGGAGGGAGGTCCGCGACCTGCGGCAGGAGGCCCTCGAACGCGAACCGGCAGCATTCTGCAGCGCATACAAGCGGGAGGCGACGATGGACGAGGGGGGATGGCGGAGGAGGACGGAGGACACGCTGTTCGCGGTCTCGGATGGCAGGCCGGTCGGGATGATAGCGCTGGGTTCCGAGGGGGGGCAGAGGGCAGGGAGCGTCGCGTTGCTCTACGGCGTCTACGTCAGGAGGGAGAGCAGGGGGCAGGGCATCGGCAGGAGGCTCGTGAAGGGCGCGATTGAGGCGGTATGCGAGAATCCGGAGGTCCGCAGGATCGAACTGACCGTGAATGCCTCCCAGGCGGCGACGATAAGAACCTACGAGAAGTGCGGATTTGTGCGGGTAGGTCCGCCCGAGGGAGGGGCAGAGTCTAGGCGCGGCGATGAGGTTCTGATGGAGAAGCGGATAGTGCCAAGTAAGAGGCGCTGAGGCGGGCGCTGTGCCGCCGGAGCCGATGCGGCATATTGAAGGGCAACGCCTGCGGCGAGGATTGTGCCGGGAAGGTCAATTATTTTAGGCGAGCAGGGCTAGTGATAATCAACAATTGTTGATTCATCATTGCGGGGTATTGGTCTTGAGGGCTAACGTTGGTCTCGCCGCCGTCTTTATGGTCTCCATAATCATCATGGTTGCCGCAGCGATGCCGTCCGTGGCGGCCGCGGCTCTTACGGTCTCGCTCGACTCGGACACCTCGGTCTACTCGTCAGGGGAGGATGCCCATGCGCTGCTCTCCGGGAACCCGTTCGCCAGCGTCGTTGTGGAGGTGCTTGACTCGGACGGCGGTCTCGTCTCGAACAGCACGGTGCAGCTCAACGGCACCGGCGGGCTGCTTCTGAGCCTCAACTCCTCTGCGCTGCCGCCCGGCAGCTACACGGTCAACGCGACCATGGGCGCTTACGGCGCCATAGAGGGGTTCGCGATAGTCCAGCCGTTCATAGGTCTGGAGGTCAGGGCGGCGGGTGCCAACGGGACGGAACTCTCGAGGGCCACGACGGTCTACTATTACTACAACGGATCCGGTTTCAACCTGCTGGCAAACGTGACGGCCCCGAACAGCCACTTCTCGCTCTCCAGCAACATGTCGAGGATAGGCCTCGGGGCCTTCGCCCTCGAAGGGGCCGGTGCGGCGGCTAACGGGGAGCTGCAGGGCGGCGGAGGATGGTACCTCTTCCTGCTCAACGGGACAGTCCCCGGCGACGTCGTCGCTCTGTGGCAGGAGGATGTCACCGTCAACACCTCCGGCCAGAGCGGGGCAGCTGCGGCGGCGCACTTCACGGCGGTAATGAACATACAGCCGCTCTCCGCGGACCCGGCGATCGGGGGATCGACGACGGACTGGAGGGACATCCCGGACCTCACCAACGCCAGCGGCTTGGTGATAGAGAGGATGCTGGGCGGCAGCCCGGTCGTCAGGGTCGCGTTCAAGCAGCCGCTCGACCTGTGCGGCGCCTCCACCCCTGCGGCGGTAGCCTCCATCGGGACGCTCCTGAAGACAGGTAAAGGAAGCGTCTACCTCGACGTTGATGCGATCCCGGCGCTGAACTCGAGTGCCGAGGTCAGGATGTTCGGGCTCACGGATTACGGTCGCCCGGGCATACTCGTCAACGGCGTCCCGACAGTCATGGTCGGGCAGACCTCCGGCGGACCGGTCTCGGGGCTCGCGTGGATCTCGGTCAGCGGCGAGCTGGCATTCGCAGTCTCCTCCTGGGCGGAGTTCGTGGCAGACGGAATCGCCCCCTACGCGGTCAGCGTCAGCATGGCCGAGGGGCAGTTCACGTCCAACTCCACCCCAACCATAACGTTCAGGGTCAACGACACCCTCTCCGGCGTCAACGCCAGCACCGCGGTCTTCGCGTTCGACGGCAACTCCACGGGGCTGCAGGTCAACCTGACCGGCGG
>MAGS01000065.1 GCA_001717005.1 Candidatus Methanomethylicus mesodigestus
TACTTCGCCCATGTAGCAATATGCGGGGCATGTGAGACCGATCAGCAGTCCACCTAACAGGCCCCATATCCACAGGGTGTTTGGTTTCTTGATGCCATAGAGCTTTTGGACGATAGCGGGCTGCCCGACCATACCGAACGAGGATAGGATCAGCACCCAGCTTCCCCAGAATAGCCAACCTGTGCCGCCAAGTGCGGCGTCGATGTTCAGCCAACCGGCTCCACCAGGCATTGCGGCGAGGGCACTCAGCATGCCCGAATAGCTCCCAGACCATATGTAGCTCACGCCAATGGCAACGACGGAGGCAACGATCATCATTGAAACGTTCAGGGTGTTGATTATGGCCCCTGCAACGAAACCGCCAAGCAAGATATAGAACACGGATACGGCGATCCCTCCGCCACATCGGACATACTCTCTCCTGAGTTCTTCAGGGACGTCATGGTGCCTGTCTACAAGTATATCGCATCAAAGGTGGCATCACCATGCACTCTGCACATCTGCGGGAACACAATGGCGTACCTCCCGTACTTGCCGGATTCTAACATAGACCTGATCTCGGTAGATGCGCAGGTCGATCTCGGCTTCGCGAAATCGATACTAGGGAAGAAGGTCGCACTCGGCGGGTCGATACCGACGATCTCGGCGCTGCTCTTTGGAACTCCAAAGCAGGTGACTGATGCGGCCATCCACTCGATCAAGAGCGGAGTTGATGTATTGATGCCGGCATGCGGCATACCACCAAGGACATCGCTGGAGAACGTCAGGGCAATGGTCGACGTGGCAAAATGCATGGTGTACCAATGAGGCGAGACAAATGGCAACAATAGAAGAGATAATCAACGGGTTCAAGAAGGCAGTCGTCGATGGAGACGAGGAAGCGGCTGCAAAGTGGGCAAAGGAAGGCGTTGACGCGAAGGTTGACGCCTACGATCTCGTGACGAAGCACGGCGGGGTTGCGATGACAGCGGTAAACCAGAAGTATGAGAGGAAGGAGTTCTTCGTCCCCGAGGTGCTCTGCTCGGCCAACGCGCTGAACGCGGGCGTGGACATACTTTCCCCCCACATGCGATCCGACAAGACCTCTGAGCCGGCAACCGTCGTCCTGGCGGTCGTGGAGGGCGACATACACGACATCGGCAAGAACCTCGTCAGGATCATGCTCAGCGCGGCAGGCTTCCGGGTCGTGGATCTAGGAAAGGACGTCTCAAACGCGGCAATAATCGAGAAGGCGAAGGAGGCCAAGGCGGACGTGATAGGGATGTCTGCACTGATGAGCACGACGATGCCAAGGATGAAGGCGGTCATCGAGGGGCTGCAGCAGGCAGGGATAAGGAACAAGGTGAAGGTGATCGTTGGCGGCGGACCCGTGACGAAGGAGTGGGCGCTTTCCATCGGTGCCGACGACAGGCCTCACGATGCTTCGGCTGCGGTCGGGGCTACCAAGGAACTTGTGGCCAAGCTGAGGGCGGACAAGGCAAACGACTGGTAGATCTCCCTCCTATTTCCCTTTTTTTAATTACTTCCCGGTAGAGAAAACGAATAGGACAAAAAAGTCAGAACGATTAATGAGACATCTTTTATGCGAGTTCGCTCGATATTAGTTGAACGTTTAAAGGTGGTAGGAATGGCTACAGAAAAAAGGGCTTTGATGTGTGCATTTAGACCTGATAAATTAAAAACAACACAGGAGATGAGGGATTGGTTCGCAGGAAGCTATCCCCGTTTTCTTGCGATGGATAGCCTTGAGTACAAGTGCTGGTGGGTCGACCAAGAGAGAAAGGAATGGGGGGCGCTCTACGTCTTCAAATCAGAAAAAGCCCTCAACGACTACGTCAATTCAGACGTCTGGAGAAAAGTAGTGCCTGAGAAGTATGGATGCGTACCAACATGGAAGGCGGTCGAGGTAGGGTTAATCATCTCCAAGAAGGCTATAACTGACAAAGAGGGCAGCTGGACAAGCGACTGAGGCCGAACCCTACGCATGAGGGGGAGGCGCCGCCTGATCGGCCATTATAGCCTTAAGAAGGCTTGTCAGACGGTTTTATTTTTTTAATTTAGAAGCTAATTCGTCATCCATGTAAGAAAGCAGGGCAGCGGAAAGGCGATTGTTTGAAGAACGTTTGACTGTACTTCCAGATCTGTTCACGTGCCTTTCGTCTTGCTACGGCCCTGCTCTAGCATCCTCACTATCTCGATCCCGCGGATGCGCCACGCCCGGTTCGGCAGCTTGAACGCCTCTATAGACCCCTTCCGGATCCACCACCTAACGAGCTTCTCGTCAACAGAGAGGAGCTCTGCGACGTCAGTCAGCCGGTAGAGCTTATGGGGCTCCACGCCGAAAGCCTCAGTAATGGGATTCCTCGGCCTGATGCCTTCCATGAATTCCTGCTCCGCTGCATTTTTAGCTCTACTTCGCGCACCCACTAAAAAACACCATGGGATTAATCATGTCTGCAGGGAATAATTTAACGTTTCGCCTGTGGGAGGGCAAAATTGATGGTGGCAGGGGGGCTTGCGATAGCGTCCCTCACCATCAAATCGCAGAAAAATGGCAAATAGACAATTAAAAAAATGCAATTTATCATCAGCAAAATGGAGGGCACATTTTTGCTCCGAGAAGCATGATATAAACATGTGCATGGAGGTGCGCACATTGGTGTCATTTCCACCATGGGGTGATAGTATGATGGGATGTCATGGCAGGTCAAGCCATGATACTCATCAAAATAGCTCACTTTTGCCTAAAAACACCATCAAATGTCACATCAAGTTCTATGGAGAGATAGACTACTTAATGTTAAATGTCGGATTTTTTCTATGAGACAAACGCGCTGGATGACCGTTACGTG
>MAGS01000066.1 GCA_001717005.1 Candidatus Methanomethylicus mesodigestus
AAACAGATTAATAGTCGCCTTCGGGATTTAAATTGGTCGTGGGCAATGTCCTCAAAACGCAAGGGAGTTTCTCCGCTGGTCTCCGTGGCGCTGCTGATGATAGTGGTGCTTATTGCGAGCTCCGTCCTTGCGACCAACATAAACATGAGCCCATACCTGCCTCCTGAAGACGTGGAGAAGAACCGGCTGCTGGAATCGATATCGATCGTGGACGTCTTGGAGGACCCTGTCAATACTTATCCTGGAACAGTAAAGGTTACTGTTTACATCCTCAACAACGGCCTGATAAGCGCTAACATATCTGCGATCTATATGGGCGATACTGTTGGCAACCTCGTGCAGGCCAATACAAGTGTAAACCGAGAGGTGCCCGCGGGCGATGCCGTCGGAATCATATTCTACAGGTCGACCGCGGTGAACTGGACTACATTTCTGGCCGTGACGGCTCGGGGCAACTTCGCCTCATTCCTTCTGCTGAGCGACAACACGCAGACCCCTGACTACGTCTACCTGCCGGGATTCATGATCGGATACGAGGGCCAGCAGATACCCCTCGAGGGCCCTCCATATACCGCCGAATCCTTGGAGACTATCCTCGAATATATACACGAGACGCTGAACCCTAGAGATGTTATTGAAAATAAGACTTACACCTACAATATTAAGCACCTGCAAGAGACGGGAACAAGATCAAGATGCAGTTAGGTGGGGGGGGCGGAGAGGGCTACGCTAGGTTTTTGCTGTATAACCCAAGCACCGACACAATCAATATCAGCATCGAGAGGGAGACGAGTTCCAGCGGGCATTTTGCATACGTCGACATATACTTCTATAACTTCTCATCAGATACGTATGAGATGGTGCGCCATATCACTGATGAAGAATGGGGGATGGGTGACATAGCCAATGTATATGTGCCCAATGCAGAAAATTTCATCCAAGACCACCTGTTTTCTATGCAGTTCGTACTGAACGACGGAGGTAGTGGCACACAATTTAAATTCAACCTAATTCTGGACGCCACTACTAGTGTTTACGCCTTTAACGCTGAATATATCGTTACCCTCTCCGATCCTGATCCATCGCTGTCCTACGTTCGTGGGATTCTCTTTGAGTTGACTGGTATCTCCAATATCCCCGGTAATTACTCGCTGTGGCTGTGTGACCCCTCAAGCGGCAATTATACCCTTAAGCTGATGGTTACCAATTCGTCAGGCGTATTCGACTCCATGTACCTGACCGAGACGGAAAATAGCTACTTTGCCCTATACCAGGGGAACGTATTCGATTACCTCAATGCAAACTACGAACTGAAGTACATGATAGCGCCTGATTTTGAACTCGACCAGAACTTGGTTCTGTCGTTCTCGTCAATGCACGTGCAGCTCTTCATACAGTCCGTGCAGCAGTCGTCGCAGCAGTAGCGCCCTCTCGCTCAGAGACAGGCGGCAAAAGTAAACGGAATCGCAGCGCATCTCATCTCTTACAGGTGGTCTTGAAGTTCTCTAGGATCCTCTTCCCGTGCTCCGTCTGCGAGACCTCGATGTGGAACTGCACGCCGTAGACCTTCCGCGCAGTGCTTTTGAGCGCCTCGACCCTGCACAGGTCGCTCTCCGCCAGAACCCTGAAGCCGGCGTCATCCTTCCACCTGACCTCGTCGTTGTGCGACGCCCACGCGGTGAACCTCTTGGGGACGCCCTGGAAGAGCTCGTCCTCCTCGACGACCTCGATGGTCGTCCTCCCGTACTCCGGCTGCCTCCCCTTGACGACCTCGCCTCCGAGCATCTTCCCTATCAGCTGGTGAGACAGGCATATCCCCAGAACCGGGAACTCCGCCCCCTCGACTATCTCCGGCGCCCTGCCCAGCCTCTCAAAGCCCTCAATGACGCTGTGGGGCCCCCCTCCCATGACGAGGCCGTCTATACCCTCCGCCCTCAGCGCCTCCAGCCCCACCGTGGGCATCACCAGCCTGCTCTCGACGCCTAGCTCCTTCAGCGCCCGGACGATCAGGTGGTTGTACTGCCCGCCCATGAAGTATACGGGGATCTTCAAGCTCTCATCCTCGCTCTCTCCATTCCCGTTCCTGTTCCTATTCTTTCTCCTCTTGCTGTTACCATTGCCTCAATCTTTGACATTGCCATCACTCGAACTCAACAGTCGCCGGCGGCTTGGACGTCAGGTCGTAGCAGACTATCGACACCCTCCCGTCCCTTAAGACCTGCTCCGCAATCCTCCTCAGCCCTGCCAGCGGGATGGCCGAGGGCTTCGCTGTCATGAAGTCCCTCGTCTCGACCGCCCTGATTATCGCCGCATAACCCTTGCCGCCTCCGCCCTTCCTGCCTGCCGGCTCCCCCACGTTCAGGAGGACCCTGACGACCCCCCCGTCCGCATGTATGACCTTCTCGGGCAGCCCGAAGAGCGCCTCCGGCTCCCCTTTGCATGAGACCACCGCCAGCTTTCCGTATGCCCTGTTGTCGCCCTTGACCCCCGTCGCGAAGCCCTTAAGGTACTCAACCCTCACCCTCTCGCCGTAGCCCCTGACCGCATCAGAAACCTCCCGCGGCGCCGCTGACCTCGCGTCCTCGATGACCGCCGCCAGGTACTGCTTCGGCTCCGGCCTCGCCTTGGCGAGCTCCCCCTCCACGACCGAAGTCGCCTTCTTGAGCACGTCGACCTTCTCCGTGCTGACCGCCCCGATGCACCTCACGAGCAGGCCGGGCCCCGGGAAGGGCTGCCTCTCAGCCGCCGCCACATCCGCCCCCAGGTGCCTCGCGAGCGCCCGCACCTGGTCCTTGTAGAGGTCCATGAGTGGCTCCAGCAGCCTGAACCCGAACGACTTCCTCGTGTCCACGCCGAGCTGCTCGAGGACGTTGTGCTGGGTCTTTATCCCGCCGGAGGTCTCGATCCAGTCCGGCGCTATCGTCCCCTGCACCAGCACGCTGCAGCCCTCCTCCTTGGCCGCCTCCCCCAAAATTGTATAGAACGTCTGCCTGAACGCTAGCCTCTTTGCCTCTGCGTCCGACTTGCCCTCAAGGTCCCGCAGGAACCTCTCCCGGGCGCTGAGCACCCTCAGGGGAAGCCCTAGCCCCTTCAGCATCGCCTCGACCTCCCCTGTCTCGCCCTCCCTCATGAACCCCGTGTCCACGAAGAAGCATATCAGCCGGTCCCCGAGCGCCCTGTGCGCGAGCGCCGCGCAGGCGGTGCTGTCCACGCCCCCGGAGGTGGCTATCGCCGCCCTCCCGTCCCCGACAAAATTCCTGATCTCCCTGACCTTCTCCCCGACGAAGCCCTCGGCGTCGAACGCAAGGCCGTCCTGAGAATCCTGGCCCGAAATAACCATATCCTCCGCAGAGCCATTTGCAGCAAGCTTAATCTTAAAGCTAATGTTAGAAACAACGCTGGTGGTCACGCTGCTCAACAAGCTCCGCTCACGCATCGGAGGCGCCCTGAACCCGCTGGCCTCCGCAATAGCGAGGTCCGGGATATCGCCCAATGCGATCACCTTCATAGGCTTCCTGGTCTGCCTCGCATCCGCATACCTCTTCTACACCGCGGAGCCCCTCTGGGGCGGCATAGTCCTCCTCCTCTCGGGCTTCTTCGACATCATCGACGGGGCGGTCGCCCGCGCATCCGGCAAGGTCTCAAGGTGGGGCGGCGTCCTCGACTCGACGCTCGACCGGTACTCCGACCTCGCGGTCCTGGCCGCCATCCTTCTCGCCGGGCTCTGCGACCCGATAGCTGGCGCGGCGGCGCTGATCGGCTCGGTCATGGTGAGCTACGTGCGGGCGAAGGGCGAGCTAGAGTCCGTCAAGATGTCCTCCGTCGGCCTGATGGAGCGGGCGGAGCGGATAGTGGTCCTTGCGGCCGCCGCTGTTGCCGGCTATACCTGGGTGGGCGTGATCGTGCTGGCGGTGCTTACCCAGTTCACGGTACTGCAGCGCCTCTACCACATCTGGAAGTCCCTGCGGGTACAGCCGAAGTGAACAGCCGACCGCCGGCCGCTGAGGCGAAGGCAAAAAATAACCACAATAATAACAAAAAATCAAATCAAAAACGAAAACAAATCAAA
>MAGS01000067.1 GCA_001717005.1 Candidatus Methanomethylicus mesodigestus
GCCCCTTCCTCCAGAATGCCTTCGGCAGCCTCCTGCCCGCAGACCACTCCTCGACGTACTCGACCGCGACGCCCCGCCCCCCCGGCATCCCGCCCGCGCCGAAGGATAGCCCCCTGCCGGCGCCGACCCTGAACAGGATCCTCTCCCACGGGTACGCGCCTGCGATCCTGCCCGCCTCTCCGCCCGCCTCCGCCGTGGGGAGCGTGTAGGCCTCTATCAGCTCGCCGTCCGCGATGGTCGCGAACCCGACGCACTCGCCGGGGTCTATCCCGACGACCACCTCCCTGAACGCCCGCCGGCCGGAGGCCAGGCTGAGCGCCTCGAGGGCCGCCCGCCTCGCGTCCCCGCCGTACTTCACGATGCGCTCAAAACCACCGCCGCGCCACTCCCCGCATGATATCGCCGCCCTGACCTGCGCCGGCATGGGCCCTTCGGGCTCGACCATCGTGAACGGGACGCCGAGCCTCTTCAATTCCCTTATAACGCTGTAGGCATCCTTAATATTACCAGCAACGATGCCAATGTGTTTCAAGCGGATCACTGCGGAACAAAATCACTATTGGAGGGCGGGGTATTAATACTAAAAGCCTGAGCACCGGTTGCCGCGCCATCGACCACGTCATGGGCGGCGGCATCAGCGCGGGGGAGATCGCCCTCCTCTTCGGCGAGCGCGGGTCGGGAAAGACCTCGCTCGCCTTCCAGTCGATGGTCAGCGCCGCGCAGCGGGGCCTCGGGGCGACGATGGTCTACACCGAGGGTCGCGCGCCGGTCGAGCGGCTGACCGAGATCGCGGGGGCGTCATGGCCCTCCGTCGGCGACCTCTGCTACCTGCTCGAGGCGAAGACGTTCGAGGAGCAGGACTCGATCATCGAGTCCCTCCAGTCCCAGCTCCCGCCGGGCACCGCCCTACTGGTCATCGACTCGATAAACTCCCTCTACAGGGCGCGGCTCGGGGAGCACGACGAGAACATCTCGATCAACAAGTCCCTCAGCAGGCAGCTGGCGCTCCTCAAGGCCGCCGCGAGGGGGATGGGGATGGCCATCCTCATCACCAGCGAGGTGCGCGCGCAGCTCGACAGCAACGCCGTTCAGCCGGTCGCCTACCGGATACTCGGGTACTGGGTCGACCGCGCGGTGCGGCTCGACAAGCTGCAGGGCAGCGTGCGCAAGGCGACGTCGACGAAGCCGCCGCCTGAGCGGGACGCATTAATAAAAGTTACACCATTAGGTCTAGAAGGGATGGGAGACTCCCCCGTATGAACGACCTTCTGATGATGGCATTCTGGTCATTTGTGCTCATCTTCCCAGCATTCGTAGCCAACTCCGTGCCGGTCCTCGCAAGGGGGAAGCGCCCTGTCGACTTCGGCAGGAGCCTCTGGGACGGAAACCGCATACTGGGTGACGGGAAGACCTTCGAGGGTCTCGCCGTGGGGCTGATAGCAGGCACCGCTGTCGGGGCGCTCGCGGGGTACCCGCTCCAGTCGTTCCTTCTTGCCCTCGGCGCGCTCGTGGGCGACATGACCGGCGCATTCATAAAGCGGCGCCTCGGCATCGCCAGGGGGAAGCCAGCCCCGGTGCTGGACCAGATCGACTTCGTGATCGGAGCCTTGGCATTCGTCTACCCCGTCTACCCATTCGCGCCGGAGCAGGCGGCCTTCCTCGTGGTCGTCACCCCTCCCATACACCTGATCGCGAACATCGGGGCCTACCTCCTCAAGCTCAAGCCGCATCCTTGGTGAGCCGCCCCGCTCTGCGCCAAAACGTTTAAAGATTCGCAGGGGGGTTAAGATGGATATTGGGATCCGGTGGTGCAGGTGTACAGGAGCATCTTCTCGAAGAGGTTCATCTCATATCTGGCCGCGATCTTGGCGATATTCCTCACAAGCGGGGGGCTATACGTCGTCATAATGCAGCCGTCGGCCGCCATCGAGATCAGCAGCTCGATCGAGTTCCTCATCAGGGCGAGCGTCTCGTCGATGAGCATGACCACGACCGAGTTCATAGCCGCCTTCTTCCTGACGCTGGCCGGGGCGGCAGGGTTCATACTCCTCGACAGGGCGCTCCGGAGGAGCTTCGACATCAACGGCTCTAAGATGCAGTACCTTATTGCCATCTCGCTCGTCGTGCTCTCGGTGCTGGTCTTCGAGGTCCTCATCAACGCCAAGATGACCTGATCCGCGGGCCCCGCGGGCTGGGCGCTCACTTTTGAATGTTTTCTACGTTCTTTATCTAAAAAATACACATTATGGGTTATACCTGTCTCTTATACACATCTTGACGCT
>MAGS01000068.1 GCA_001717005.1 Candidatus Methanomethylicus mesodigestus
GATTACGCCCAGGGCACCGTCAAGGCAAAGAACAAGAAGTGCTCCCGCTGCGGCAGGATCATGGCAAAGCACATGAAGCCCAGCGCCAGGTGGGCGTGCGGCTACTGCGGCTATACTGAATTTATACGCGGTTAAAGGCAGTAATGCACAATGCGCTCAGTGCAATATGTGCTGGGCATAGAATCAACTGCCCATACCTTCGGGTGCGGGATCGCCTCATCCGAAGGGAGGGTCATATCAAACTCAAAATCAGAGTACACGCCGAAGGCCGGCGGCATCCATCCGCGGGAGGCCAGCCAGCACCACGCCGCCACCGCGGCCTCCACCATAAGGGAGGCGCTCACGGCTGCACACATGACCATAGGCCAGGTCGACGCGGTCGCCTTCTCGGCTGGCCCGGGCCTCGGCCCCTGCCTGAGGACGGGCGCAACGGTGGCCCGGATGCTCTCCCAGCTCGCGGGCAAGCCGCTGGTCCCCGTGAACCACTGCATCGCCCACATAGAGGTGGGCAGGATGTGCACCCGGGAGGACGACCCGCTGGTGGTCTACGTCTCGGGCGGCAACACGATAGTTTCGGCATATTCAGGCGGCAGGTACAGGATATTCGGGGAGACCTTGGACGTCGCCCTGGGGAACTGCCTGGACACCTTCGCCAGGGAGCTCGGCCTGCCGCACCCCGGCGTCCCGAAGCTGGAGGCGCTCGCCGACGAGGGTCGGTCCTTCATACCGCTGCCCTACATCGTGAAGGGCCAGGACATGTCCTACTCGGGCCTGCTGACGGACGCCATCAGGAGGTCGAAGGACCATGATCCCAAGGACCTGAGCCTGAGCCTCTTGGAGGTCGCATACGGCATGCTTGCCGAGGTCACGGAGAGGGCGCTGGCGCACACCGAGAAGCCCGCGCTGCTCCTCACCGGCGGCGTCGCCCGCAGCAGGAGGCTGCAGCGCATAATGGACGCGGTCTGCAGGGACCACGGCGCAAGGTTCTCCGTCGTCCCGCCTGACCTGGCGGGGGACAACGGCGGCATGATCGCATGGACCGGCTATCTGGCATTGAACGAGGGCGTAAGCGTCGACGTCGAGGAGAGCTACGTCAAGCCCAAGTGGCGCTTGGACGAGGTAGATGTTCCATGGAGAAGAGGGCACTGATAAAGAAGGGCGCCGAGGCGGAGCTATACGGCGGCGAGTGGCTGGGGTACGATGCCATATTCAAGAGGCGCGTCAGCAAGGGCTACAGGAACCCCGACCTGGACTCTATGATCCGCTCCAGCAGGACATCGCTCGAGTCAAAGCTCCTGGGCGAGGCGAAGCGCCTTGGCGTCCCTGCCCCCGTGGTGTACTTCGTCGACAGGCAGTCCCACGAGATAGTCATGAGCCGCATCCAGGGCGTGCCCGTCAAGAACGCGCTCGCCGGCATGAGCGGCGGCTCCATCGGGGCGCTCTTCGAGCGCATCGGCGAGCAGGTGGGGAGGCTGCACGCCGGCGGCGTCGTCCACGGGGACCTCACGACCTCAAACATGATAATCTGCGGCGGGGACGTCTTCTTCATCGACTTCGGTCTCGGCGAGTACACGCGCGAGCTGGAGGCGAGGGGGGTCGACATACACCTGATGCGCCGGACGCTGGAGAGCTCGCACCACTCCTGCGCGAAGGCAGCATACGACGCATTCATAAAGGGATACTGCCGGACGATGGGCAGCGCCGCCGCGGAGGTCCTTGCCCGAGCCGCCGAGGTCAGGCGCAGGGGCAGATACGTGGAGGGGGGCAGGTAGCTTCGGTTCGGTCGGTGTCCATCATGGCAAGCAAGATACTCTTCGTAACCGGGAACAGGCACAAGCTGGAGGAGGCCGGCAGGATCCTGTCGCCGCACGGCATATCGCTGGAGATGGCAGGCTGCGAGAAGCTCGAGATCCAGGCTGGCACGCTCGAGGAGGTGGCATCATTCGCCGCGAAGGCCGCCGCCCGGGAAATCGATGCGCCGGTGCTCGTGGAGGACTCCGGGCTGTTCATCGACGCTCTGGGCGGGTTCCCCGGCCCGTACTCGTCCTACGCCTTCAAGACCATCGGCTGCCGCGGCGTGCTGAGGCTCATGAACGGCGCCAGCGACCGGGGTGCGTCCTTCAGGTGCGCGGTGGCATACTGCTCCGCCGGCGACGAGCCGAGGGTCTTCACGGGTGTCTCTGAGGGTTCGATCGCCAATGACATGACCGGCTCGAGCGGGTTTGGCTTCGACCCAATCTTCATCGGCCGGGGCGGCCGCCTGACATACGCAGAGCTCGACGCCGAGTCGAAATGCAGGATATCCCACAGGGGCGAGGCCTTCCGGAGGTTTGCCGAGTGGTTCACGGGCGCCTGATTCAGTTAGAGTTAAATAATTGTGTTTGATTTTATGCTTTGCTTAAGGTGGGCTCATTGAGGAAGAGTAAGATTAAGGGAAGTTCACATTCAATCCGACCTATAGAGAGCGGAGCGCCCAAGTGGGTGAAGTCGTCCGCGGACGAGGTCGAATCAATCATAATGGACGTGGCTAAGAAGGGCGTTCCACCATCGCAGATCGGAGTCCTTCTGAGGGACCAATATGGCATCCCCCTGGCGAGGCAGGTGACCAACAAGAAGCTGGTCCAGACGCTTCAGGAGAAGAAGCTTGCGCCGACGATCCCGGAGGACCTGTTCAACCTTATCAAGCACACGAGCGCCATCCGCAGGCATCTGGAGGAGCACCCGAAGGACATGAGCTCCAAGAGAGGCCTCCAGACGCTGGAATCCAAGATCAACAGGCTCGGGAAGTACTACCGGTCAGTCGGGAAG
>MAGS01000069.1 GCA_001717005.1 Candidatus Methanomethylicus mesodigestus
ACCCTATACCGCTTCTTGCCATCAGAACGATGCATCTTCAATGCTTTCTCTCCAGTCTTTTTATTTATGATATTTTATTTTAACTTATCTTAACAGAATCCCTTTATTAAAAGAATCAATCTGATATTTTAATGCAGAAAGTGAGTCACTATGGCAAAAACGGGAGTCAAAACGAATCCAAATGCCTTTTGGAGGATACTCGGCAAGGACCAGCTGAAGACAATCGACGACGCTGCCTATGAGATCCTGCGCGACGTCGGGATGATCATGGAGGACGATGAGCTTCTGAAGATGGCTCAGAAGATGGGCTGCGACGTCGACTTCGAAAAGAAGGTCGTTAAAGGCATACCTGAGGGCGCCGTGAGGAGAAACGTATCAAAGGCACCGCGAAGCTTTGTCCTTGCGGCAAGGGATCCCGAATGGGATATCGTGCTCGAGGGCCCCGGGGCGAAGCAGTATTGGCAGCTCTCCAACGGCGCGACAGACCGCATGGTCTATAATGAAGGGACCAAGACCTACACGCGGCGAAGGACGAACTGCGACGACATCGCCTATGCTGTGCGTATAGGCGACGGGATAGACGACTTCGACGCCGTCGCAAGGGTCTTCGACGCCACCGAAGAGAGCCAGCTCGGGCTGCCTCTCGAGGTCAATCGGATGAATACCGTGCTGCAGAACACCGTCAAGCACCCTGCCATACTGACGACCACCGCAAACGATGACAGGGAATATGACTATGTGGCCAAGCTTGGCGCAATAGTGCAGGGAGGGGATGAGGAGCTCAGGAAGCGGCCCATGTGGATGTCCACCTACAATCCGCTTGGGGCGCACCTGAACAAATACAACTGCAGGCTGCTCCGCATGTCCATAAAGCACCACTTCCCGATGACGTGCGGGACGGTCAGCGCGGCGCCGCTGAAGGGCCCCGCAACCGCTGCTGCCAACACGGCACTTACCCACGCCTGCGACCTGTGGATGACCGCCTTCCAGCAGGAGTACGACCCCGGCGCGATCGCCTTCAACAACAACATCGTATTCACCTTGGACCCGTTCACGGGCGTCTCCGGGATCGCCAGCGTGCACCCGTATGTGGGCTCGATTGCGATGACCCAGCTCTGGCACGACGTTTATGGCCTCCCCGTCCAGTCGTATTACGGGACCGGGACCTTCAGCAAAGATCAGGTGATGTTCTGCGAGGGGATGGCGCAGTTCCCGGAGATAGCCATGGGGACCGACCTCATTGCCCAAGTGTTCATGACCGGCTTCATGGATCCTGCAATCATACCTGCAATTTCAGAGATCGCTCACTATGGCAGGCACTGGTGGTCTAACTTCGACCAGATCTATCCGACCAAAGAAAACCTTGCGCTGGACCTCATAAAGAGTGTTGGCCCTTCTGGCGACGACTGGATGACCAGCGAGTTCAACATGGAGCGGATCAACACCTTCTACCAGACGCTTACGCTGTGCAACCAGTCCCCTGACGTCTGGCTGAGCGAAGGCGCTAAATCGTGGGTCTATGACGTCTGCAGGGAGAAGCTAAAGGAATTGGAGAAGCATGTGCCGCCGCAATTGCCTGCCGACTCCGTCTCCAGCATGAACGCGATCCTCAAGGAGGCCAACGCTTTGCTGAAGCTAAGCAAGTGATCGGCCTTATCGATGGCCATCCCTCTTTTTTGGGCACCTGATCGAAACTGCGATAGCGCGTGCCTACGGGCAGACGGCGCCCGCGCTCATCATATGCCAACGAACTATTGAGCGAACAAACAGACAGATGCACCCTTCTTTGGACCATCGTGGATATTACTTGTCATCTGGCCTGTATTACTTACCATCAAAAGGCATATTATTGCATTATTTCTTGAGTCCTTCGAGGCAAATGACGCACCATTGGGGATATCTTGGAGCGACCGCCGCGGCCATTCTCTTCGGGATAAGCTCCACATTCAATAAGATCGCCCTTGCAAGCATGCCGCCCCTGCTCATTGCCGGGATGATCTACTTTATTGGCGGGGTCCTCCTCCT
>MAGS01000007.1 GCA_001717005.1 Candidatus Methanomethylicus mesodigestus
TGGATTGCATCTCCCCCCTGTGGGCCCAGAACGAGGAGGGCATGCTGAGGGAGATGCTCACACTTGGATTCGACGTGATCTTCACCTCCGTTTCTGCCGAAGGCTTGACCAAAGATTGGTTGGGCAGCCGGCTGGACGGGCAGCGGATATCTTCCCTGCTGAAGCTCAACTCGAAGTATCGCATCAACATATCCGGCGAAGGCGGGGAATACGAGACGTTCGTATGCGACTCGCCCCTCTTCAGGAAGCGGATCAACATCATCTCTGCCAGCCTGAGCTGGCATCACAACTCTGGGATGTTGGCAATCGACAATGCGGAGCTGGTTGAGAAGGATCCGGGCCGCTGACGTGCACAAATTCCCCTCTGACGCGTTTCTGGATAGCTTTTTATCTAATATGCTGTGATATTCTAAGCATAATCTAGATCTGGTGCTCCGAATGGTCAAATTCATCTTCATAACCGGCGGCGTTTTGAGCAGCGTTGGTAAGGGCATAATGACCTCCTCCATAGGCAAGATGCTTCAGATAAGGGGCTACTCTGTGTCGGCGCTAAAGATCGATCCATATGTGAACGTTGATGCCGGCACCATGAATCCCTACATACACGGCGAGGTCTTCGTTACTGAGGATGGGGGCGAGACCGACCTCGACCTCGGCCACTATGAGCGTTTTCTCGACATCAATCTAACCAAGATAAGCACCCTCTCAACGGGGCAGGTCTATGCCTCGGTGATAGGAAAGGAGCGCAAGGGGGATTACCTCGGCCAATGCGTACAGATAATCCCGCACATAACCGACGAGATAAAGAACCGCATAAGGTCTGCGGCGAAGACGGCAGGCACAGACGTCCTGCTCACAGAGCTGGGCGGCACCGTTGGCGACATCGAAGGCCTGCCATTCCTTGAGGCCGTCAGGCAGTTCCGCCTGGAGGAGGGCTACGAGAATACCCTCTTCGTCCATGTCGCTCTTGTCCCGATACTCGGCTCCACGCATGAGCAGAAGAGCAAGCCGTGCCAGCATAGCATCCAGGAGATGAGGCGGATAGGCATCCAGCCAGACATCATCGTGGCGCGCTGCCGCGACCCGCTCGAGCCTGAGGTGAAGCGGAAGATCTCCCTGTTTGGGAGCGTCCCATATGGCGCGGTCTTCACCTCGCACGACGTGGAGCATATCTACCAGCTTCCGATCAAGCTCGACGAGCAGGGCATGGGCGAATACGTCACCAAGCGCCTCGGCCTCGACGGGAAGGTCGCCAATTGGAGTGCATGGAGTGCCATCGTCGATTCATTCGTGGCCCCGACAAAAACCGTCAAGATTGCGATGTGCGGCAAGTACACGAAGCTGGCCGACTCCTATGTCAGCATAATGGAGGCCCTCCGCCACGCCGCCGCAAAAGTTGGGGTCCAGGTCTCCATCGATTGGATAGAGACGACGCGGTTTGAGGAGAATCCATCCGATGTCGATCTTCTGGGCAATTATCACGGCATAATCGTGCTGCCCGGCTTCGGAGCACGGGGAACCGAGGGCAAGATCAGCGCAATCAGGTATGCCCGGACGCACAAAAAGCCGTTCTTGGGAATATGCTTCGGATTCCAGCTTGCGACCATAGAGTACGCCCGCAACGTGCTAGGCCTGGAGGGCGCCAACTCGACCGAGGTGAACCCGAACACGCCGCATCCCTTGATCGACCTCCTGCCTGAGCAGCGGTCGCTTGGGATAATGGGCGGCACGATGCGCCTCGGAAGTTACAAGATCCTTCTGAAGGAGGGCACGACGATGAGCAAACTATACGGCGCCTCCGAGATATTCGAGCGCCACCGCCACCGATACGAGGTCAACCCGGAGTACTGGCAGAGGCTGCTGGACGGCGGACTGGTATTCAGCGGCTGGTCGACGGACCACCGGCGCGTGGAGTTCTTCGAGTTGCCTTCGCATCCGTATTTCGTTGGCACACAGTCCCACCCCGAATTCAAGTCTCGCCCGGGAAAGCCGTCCCCGCCGTACTTTGGCTTCGTCGCTGCAAGTGCAGAACTGGCATGATGTGTCCGAGAATGATGGCGTCGGAGGAGCGGCGCGCCTTTCTGGCGGCCCCCTCTGACCTGAGGCTGTTGCCCTGAGCAGCGTTGTGGCTGGCAGCAGCTGCATGCCATCAGACGACTACGACGTTTGAGAAGTATCTGCGCATTATGCCCGCCGATCGTGCCATCTGCTCATCGCCTGCGGGCATGACGCCCTCGAGCCTGTTCTCCATCCCGAGCCCCCTCCACTTGTGGGCGCCGAGCGTGTGGTATGGTATTAGCTCAATCCTGCGAACATTGGAGAGTGAGCGGACGAATTCACCAAGCCCTCCCAGCACCTCCTCGGAATCCGTTATCCCGGGGATAACTACGAAACGGATCCACATCGGTATGCCCTTTGTGTCCATATAACGTATGTTGTCCCATGCCTCTCTTCTCTCCAAGGCGGTGAGCTCCCTGTAGCCGCCGTCAGTCGTATGTTTGATGCTTATCAGGAAGAGATCAAGATTCTCTGAGACAAGGTCGATATCCGCCTTTGTTCCGCAGGCGCTTGTGTCGATGGCAGTGTTGATTCCCATCTCCCTGCAGCGCCTGAACAACTCCGCGACAAATCTTGGCTGGTTTAGGGGCTCGCCGCCTGAAACCGTCACGCCGCCGTTTGACAGCGTGAGGTATGGCCTGCACCCCTCGATCTTCTTCATGACCTCTGCTACCGTGAACTCGGTTCCGCCACCCCTGTCCCAAGTGTCTGCGTTATGGCAGAACAAGCACCCGCCCGTGCAGCCCTGCAGGAATATCACATATCTTATGCCCTTGCCGTCAACGCCGCCAAAGCTCTCGAACGAGTGGACGCGGCCCCTTATCTCATCCATTGCGGTCCCCCTCACATCTTCTTATGCGATGATCGCTGCGCATGGAACGTCCGGGCGATGACCTCCCTCTGCTGGGATGGGGTCAGCTTCACAAAATTCACTGCATACCCTGACACCCTGATTGTGAGGTTTGGATACTTCTCCGGGTGCTCCATGGCATCCTCGAGCATCTCGCGCCGCAGGACGTTCAGGTTCAGGTGGTGCGCTCCCTTCATGAAGTATCCTTCGACCAGGAAGAACGCATTGTCTACCTGCTCCTCCCACGTGGTCCCTAACGACTCCGGCACGATGCAGAACGTATTCGAGATGCCGTCCTTGCAGGCGGAGTAGGGGAGCTTCGAGACCGAGTTGAGCGATGCGAGCGCTCCGAGCATGTCCCGCTCATGCATAGGGTTTGCGCCCGGAGCGAATGGCTCGCCCGCCCTCCTCCCGTCAGGCGTAGCCCCCGTCTTCTTCCCATAGACGACGTTCGAGGTTATGGTCAGTATCGAAAGCGTATGCTCTGCATCTCTGTAAGCCCTGTGCTTCCTCAACTTCTCGATGAAGCCGCATACGATCTCCTTTGCGATCAGATCAACCCTGTCATCGTCATTCCCGAACCTCGGAAAGTCCCCCTCGATCGAGAAGTCCTTCGTTATGCCGCGGTCGTCCCGGATCGCCCTTACCTTGGCATACTTGATCGCCGATAACGAGTCTGCTATTACCGAGAGCCCTGCCACGCCGAAAGCCATGAAGCGGTGCAGGCGCGTGTCGAGGAGTGCCATCTGGATCCTCTCGTAGTAATACTTGTCGTGCATGTAGTGGATCACGTTCATGGCATTGACATAGAGCGCCGCCATCCACTCAAGCATGACGTTCAGGTTCTTCTGCACCTGTTCATAATCAAGATATTCTCCTTCGGGCCTTGCCAGCTTGGGCGCGATCTGCGCTCCCATTATCTCGTCCCGCCCCTCATTGATGCTCATGAGCAGCACCTTCGGGAGGTTACAGCGTGCCCCAAAGAACTGCATCTGGTTGCCGCCGCTCATTGCAGAAACGCAGCAGGCTATTGCGTAGTTATCGCCAAAGCCGCAAACCCGCATCAGATCATCATTCTCGTACTGGATCGAGCTGGTCTCAATCGACATCCTTGCGCAGTACCTCTTGAACGGAAGTGGCAGGCCCTGCGACCAGAGGATTGTTATGTTCGGCTCAGGGGCCGGACCAAGATTCTTGAGCGTATTTATGAAACGGAATGACGTCTTCGTCACCAGCGAGCGCCGGTCCTTCCCCATCCCTCCGAGTGATAGGGTGATCCATGTCGGATCGCCTGCAAAGAGCTCATTGTATTCAGGCGTCCTGACGTACTTGATCAACCTGCATTTGATGACAAATTGGTCAATCAGTTCTTGGACCTCCTCCTCGGTGATCCTGCCCGATGCTAGGTCGCGCTCGAAGTAGATGTCCAAGAATGCATCGACTCTCCCAATCGACATTGCGGCGCCGTCCTGCTCCTTCGCCGCTGCAAGGTATGCAAAATAGAGCCACTGAACCGCCTCTCTGGCATTCGAAGCCGGTCTTGAAAGGTCAAATCCATACGACGCCGCCATCTCCTTCAGTTCAGACAGTGCCTCGACCTGCTCCGAAATTTCCTCGCGAAGACGGATATTTTCGTCATTCATCTCAAGCGGCAGCCCATCGAGATCAAGCTCCTTTGCGGCTATCAGCCTGTCAACTCCATAAAGCGGGACTCTTGCATACTCTCCGATTATCCTGCCCCTGCCGTAAGCATCCGGGAGCCCCGTTATCACGCCCGCCTTCCGTGCAGCACGCATATCTGGCGTATACGCCGAAAAGACGCCTTCATTGTGCGTCTTCCGATACTTCGTGAAGATGTCGAGGACATTCGGGTCGACCTTGTAGCCATACGCCTCGCATGCAGTCTCGACCATGCGTATCCCCCCAAACGGCTTTATCGCGCGCCGCAGGGGCGCATCGGTCTGCAGCCCAACTACAAGTTCGTTCTCCTTGTCGATAAAACCCGGTCCATGGCTAGTGATCGTCGAAACCGTCGTCGTGTCTATGTCAAGGACGCCCCCCTTCTCCCGCTCCCTTGCGAAGATCTCCTCGCAGCGCGCCCACAACCTCTTGGTCCGCTCGGTCGGGGCAGTCAGGAAATCCTCTCCCCAATTATATTGATGGTAATTCGATTGGATGAAATCGCGAACATCTATCCGTTCCTTCCATAGCTTGCCTTCGAAACCTGCCCATTCTTGGAACTGCATATTTGTATCCTCCCCACTGCTCGCCAACCAATCATACTCCTTTGATCAATCCCTTCAACCTCAGCGTCTCAGCCGCCGGATCGCGCGCCTGCGTTATGGCCCCGCCGACGACGAACACTTCGACTCCCGGCAGGAGCGCCCTGCCTATGTTCTCGGCATCCAGGCCGCCCGCAACCCCAAGCGGTATCTTGGACACGTCAAAGAGCTTCTTCACATCATCGAGAGGCATCTTGCCTTCTACGGCCTCGCCCAGCCCTGACTGCAAATAAAGGTAGTCGATCTTGAGCGGGAGCACATGATTGTAGCTTGCTATCACGTCGTAAACCCCTATGAGGTCTACTGCAATCCCGCCGCCGCACGAGCGCGCCACATCGACCGCCTCCTCAATGGTCTTTGTAGTGGCGCTGCCAAGGACAGTCACATAGTCCGCGCCTGAATCAAATGCGAACTGCGCCTCGGTCCTGCCAAAATCGATTATCTTTAGATCTGCCATCGTAGGGACGCCCAGCTCTCTCTTAAGCCTCCGGACTGCACTTATCCCCTCTTTCTTTATGAGTGGCGTTCCTGCCTCGATTATGTCCGCTCCCCCCTCGACGGTCTTTCTGCCTATTTTTAGCGCTTCATCGATAGAGGGCATGTCCAACGCTACCTGCAACCTTCTTTTCATGGATCAGATCTCCCTTGACGCACTCTTCTTCGGGCCACCAATGTTCGTGCAGACCGATACGATTTTCATTAATCCTTCACCTAATTTGGTTACAACCTGCAATAAAAACAATTTGCAACCTGCCCCCCGATCTGGCAGCAGTTGGAGGCTTGCCCGGCTGCACCGTCTTCTGATGCGCTGCGCTGTTTAGCATACGCCCGCCGAGAAACCCCACACGCTTCAGCGGCGTATCCGAAAAGAAGCACCGTTCATTACACGATCAAAATTTAGAAGGGGGGATAAAACCCCTTGCTAGCAAATCACTTGAGCAGGAGCCTGACTTCCTTCACGTCAGTGCTGCATACCTTCTTGACGCCCCTGACCCCCGGCTTATAAGACGTCTTAACGAGCCCCGCCTCTTCAAGGATCCTCATCTGGGCGCTTGCATTCGCTTTGCTCTGTTTTATGAGCTCGGCAACCTCCTGCATATCAACCTCTTTCTGCTTAATGAAATTCAGAATCTGTATCCTGGTAGGCGAGGATAGCGCCATGGCCACCTTTGCAACGTTCTCGCCCTCAATTGTCAGGACCCCGTCAACGGTCGCAACAGCAATTTCTCCACTCATTTCAAGACATCTCCCGATTAATCTTACCG
>MAGS01000070.1 GCA_001717005.1 Candidatus Methanomethylicus mesodigestus
GGGTGGGATTTGAACCCACGACTCCCTGCGTGCAAGGCAGGTGATCTGCCGCTAATCTACCAGCCCTCTTTTGCATAGAGACTCGAAGGGGATTTTTATGCATTTCTGCGCCCTGACGCGAAATAAAAAAGGGGGCACCAGGGGAGGGGCGGGAGACAGACTAGATGAGCTTGTTGCCGCACTCGCTGCAGAACCTTGCCCCGGAGGCGTTCTGTGCCCCGCATTTTGCACACTTGCCAGGCGTGAGCGGCGTGCCGCAGTTGCTGCAGAATTTGCCCTGCCCCGCCGGCTTGCCGCAGTTGGGGCAGATGGTCTGCTTGCTCTCGATCTGCCCCGAGAAGAGCTGGGTGTTGCGCGCCTTCTCCCATACCTGTTCCTTCTGCACGGAAGCCTTTGCGGCGGCGATCTCCACGTTTAGCCGGGGCGCATCCTCCGTGCAGAGGCCCTCCTCCTCGTTCCAGTCGGTCTCGCAGACGTACTTGTTGCACTTGGGGCAGCGCTTGAAGTGGCCCATCGCCTCGTTCTGGGCGAGCTTGAATGCCTCCTCGTGCTCCTTATGCCACTCGGGCGACATGCCATGGAAGCGCTCGGAGAGCACGCTCCCGGCCCGCTCTCCGGCATACCCTATGTTCTGGCCCCTGCCCAGGAGGGAGGTGCCGATGCTGGCAGCCTGCCCGATCCCTCTCAGGAACCCGGCCTTGCGGTATGTCTTGGATGCGATGAACTGCGTCTTGTACCCGTCGCTGCAGATGTCGCAGTGGAATGTGAACTGGAACCCGGCTTCAGTGCTGTTGTCGTCAAAATTCCTGGTGAATGGCTGAAGACCCATAAGAGCTCAACTCACTTTGCCTTTAGCGGCTTGCCGCATTTTATACATTTCTCATTGAGGGGAGACTGCTCGGCACCGCACTTCGGGTTGGGGCAGACCACATTGAGGCGGGCGCCGCAGTTGTCGCAGTAGTCGCCGAAGAAGGTCGGCTTCTTGCAGGAAGGGCATGCGATCTCGAGGGATAGGCCGCATGCGCCGCACCGCGTCCAGCCCTTCTGTGTGGGAACCCTGCACTTTGGGCACCTCGGCGGGCCCATGGGGTTGACCTTGCCACAGACGGGGCAGATATTCGAGTCGGGCGGTATGAAAGCGTCGCAGTACTTGCACGGGTGCTTGTATCCAACCATGATGACCACGCGTAACTATTGAGGCGCCCGGAAATTAACGGTTGCTGCCTCCGCAGGGCGGACCGGACGGGGGGTTCAGTCGCCCCCGTCACCGCCGGACGCGCCATCCATCGGCTTGGACCACCTCTCGGCGTCGCTGCGAGAGGAGGCGTTGAATTCGAGCAGCGCATTGACATCCTCCGTCCACTGCTCCGGCGAGGAGTGGACGACGCGCCCAATGAAGAGCGACCGCAGGAGCTTGAGTGAGGGCAGGCGCTTGACGGCGTAGAAGTAGTGCTGGTACTTGGGCTCAAGCAGCTTGTCGTCGCTGAGGTAGACCGGCTCGCGCCTGAAGTTGATGTCAACCATGGCGCGGTTTATTTCCATGAGGATGAGGTCGCAGGCCGAGTCTAGCGCCTCCATGCCGAGGGACGGGTACTCGCTCCTCCCGACGATGCGGAAGAAGTAGGTCGCCCGCCCGGTGTCCTCTGCCGATGCCGCCTCGATGGCGATGGCGTTCCCTGCGCCGGCCCTGCCGTATATGGGCACCATGAACCAGAGGTACTCGCTTCCATCGTCGCCCTTGAGGCTCTGCTTCACGCCGATGCAGATGCGGCTCTGCTGCGATATGCCCTTCAGGAAGGAGTACTCCTCCGTGAGCCCGGAGGCGCCGAGGCGCTTCTCCATCAGGGGCCAGAGCGACGGGGATATAGCGTCGATGTCGGCGCGCCTGGCAGCCCTGCCCTCCTTCATCAGGCGGGCCACCTTCCTGACTGCAGAGGGATCCGCGCCGGGCAGGAGGGAGGAGACGGTCTTGGCGACCATCTGCTGCAGCCCTGCGCTAGCGTCGGTAAGGGCCTTCGTGAACGGGTCGAAGAGGCGCCCCATCTGCGTCGCAGCCAGCCTGCGCCCCTGCTCCGTCCCGATCTCAAGCCGGTAGTCGGATGCGCTGAAGGATGTGATGTCGCTGTAGGGGATCCTGAAGACTGCGCTGGTGTCGGGCAGGACTACGAGGGCGGTCTCGTAGAGCCTCAGCTCGCACTCCCCCTCGGCGCGGGGGGGCGACCCGGGGTCGGCGACAGCGAGCTGCCCGCGCGCGACCGGCTGGAGCTGCTTCTCGCCCATGAGCATGTCCCTGAGGGTCAGCTCGTTCCTGAGCCGTGTGATGATGCGGAGGAAGTCGTCGTACTGCCTGCCGAGGGGACCGAGGAAGAGGAGGTCCCCGGAGAAGGTCTGGATGTTGACGAGGTAGCCCTTGCCGTAGAGGTCGGAGATGCCCCGGTATGGGACCTGGATGAGGTCGCCGAAGTTGGGCAACACCACCAGGTGGTCGGAGAAGAGCTGGCAGGTGCCCTCGCCGGAGCGGGGGGCGACGCCAGACTCTGTGAATGTGAATGGGAATGGGGGCTTAGCCTCGAAGGCTGGCTTCTGCGATTCCTCCGATTGCGAGTCCTCGGATTTGGAGCCGGATGAGCCTCCGGCTGCACCATTGCCCGCCCGCTTGGCGGGGGTGTTTGCTGCTGCCAATTTCTTGAGCTGTTCGAGCTGCTTCTCCATCTAGCGACCCTCAAGTTAGATGTGGGGAGGGGCAATTTAACGCCTGTTACGTGATACCGATTGCCGCGCGCGAGATGGCCCGGTCGAGGGCGTTTACTTC
>MAGS01000071.1 GCA_001717005.1 Candidatus Methanomethylicus mesodigestus
CCTCCTTGATCGCCGCCAGCTCCGAGCCGGACGTCAGCGTCGAGATCGAGTTGACTCCACACCTGCCAGCGATCCCCAGGCGCTTCGCCCTCGCGTAACCAGCCACCCGTGACTCCTCGTTGAGCCCGCCTATAAGCAGCGGGAGGTCGACCATGCCCGCGAGCAGATCCACGTAATTCTCCATCGCCTTGGGAGTCTCTGCGATCACGTCGATGGCAGTCTCGAGCCCGACCCTCGAGCTGAGCGCGCACACCGACTTGAGCTCCCTGCTTAGCCTCCGGCAGTCTACCTCGCCGAGCTTGTGGTTGGTTACCTTCTTGTCAGACTTGTAGAAGAGGCTCCCGATGAGGACCGGCTTGCCCTGCTTGCCGATCTGGACCCTTCCCAGCGTGTAGGGGACCTTCATGAAATCCAACTCCGTGAGAGTTGGTGTCACAAGTGCGCAGCCGACCTAAAAAGCTGACCGCCCCTCACTCCAGCTCACACTGCATGCCCCTGAGGGCGGACACCATCGCCTTCAGCTTGCCCCTCGCCGAGTCGCGCTCGAGTGACCTCAGCCCGCAGTCCGGGTGGATCCATGCGATGTTGTCCTGACCGAACGCCTCGACCGCCTTCCTTATGGCCGACTTTATGTCCTCCTCGCCCTCCACTGCCGACTCGGTCGAGCTTACGCACCCGACGCCCAGCCTCTTGCCGTAGTCCTCAAGCATCTTCCTGTCCACCGTATCGAAGTTGCTCAGGCTGTCCTTGAACGCGAACGAGAGCACGTCGATGCCGTCTATCTTGACTATGTCGGCGAACGAGCGCTTCAGGTTTCCGCAGACGTGCAGCGCCCTCGTGCCCTTGACGCCAGATGCAACCTTCTCCAGAGCCATCTTCGCCATGTTCATTGGCGCGCCTATCGAGTAGCTCGGCTCGTCGATCTGGATGTTCTGGAAGCCCCCCTTCTGCACCAGCTCAGCCTCGACCGCCAGCGCCTCCGAGATGTCCCTGTAGAGCGCCTCGTCCCTGAAGCCCTTATAGGGGGCCGTGCCCGCCAGCTCCGCGAAGAAGACCATCGTGACCGGCCCCGTGATTATTGCCTTCACGTCCGCACGGCTGCCCGCAAGCCTCTTTGCGTAGAGCAGGTCCTTCACCAATGGCGTCTCCTCCGGAGGCCTGATCTTGCCTACTATCATCGACTTGCCGTCCTCCACCCTGAAGCCCGGTATGTGGTCTGCGAAGTAGGCGATCATGTCCTTCCTGGTCTGGCCGTCGCTGGCGATCTCTATTCCTGCTTCGATCTGATCCATAACGGCTGCCTTTATCGCCTCCTCCCCGTCCCCTGCGACAGGGTGGCTCCCGATTACCGTTGTCTTGATCTTGATAGTCATCTTCTCATCACCCTCAGCGTTCCTTCGCACCGGCGAACCCGACGGCGATCTTCACTGCCTCGTTGCCATCCTTGCCGTATGCGTCCGCGCCTATCTCCTTCATGACCTTCGGGCTCATCGCCGCCCCGCCAACCATTATCCTGATCCCGGCGCCGAGCCCCTTCACCCTCTTGATTATATCTGCGGTCTTGCCGATGTCCGAAGTGAGCAGTGCGGAGAGCCCGAGCACCTTCACTCCGGGGTTCTCTCTCATCGCCTTCTCCGCCTTCTCCGGCGTCAGCATTATGCCTAGGTCGATCACGTCGAATCCTGCCGCAATGAGCATGGATGTTATTATCGTCTTCCCTATGTCATGCGGGCCGAGTGACCCTATCGCGATGGTCCCCTTTGTCCCGCTCCTGCCGCCGCTCGCTCTGCCGCTCCTGACCAGCGGTATGGTCAGCTCCAGCGAGCGCTTCGCGGCATTTGCCGCGCGCAGTACCTCCGGCAGGAACATGTCCTGGTGTTCGAAGAGGTCGCCGACCTGCTTCAGCCCGTCCGATACGGTGTCTATTATCTCGTTGGGGCTCCTGCCCTCCGCGAGGCTTGCCTTGGTCAGGTCCACCGCAACGCCGGAGTCCTGGTTTATGATCGCTTCCTTAAGCCTCTTGAGTATGTCGTCAGCCAATGGTAAGATCTCCTGTGTTCTGAGGTGCGCCGGGGTGCCGCCGATGGATGGCGCCCTCGTGCACTTCCCATATCATAACAAAAAGTTAAATAGATTTTCTAACATTGGTGAAAGGTTGGCGGTTGCATC
>MAGS01000072.1 GCA_001717005.1 Candidatus Methanomethylicus mesodigestus
GCAGTCCTGAAGCTAAGATATTTGAAGAATATGCATGAAGGGGCGCGCGCTGTTCGCGGCAAAGCGACCCTCTCTAAAGGAGCATTACCGCGTTGTCTGGCACTTTCATTATGAGCGGCTCCTTCTTGGGGAACCTTGATTTGGCTATCTCGAAGACCTCTCTGCCGCTAGAGCCCTTGGCCACCAGTTCATTACCAACAACTGCAATCCATGTGCCCGCCTCCAGTTCCTCGCTGTGCTGAGCAACAAATTCGAACTCATCGTCCATTCTTTCACACACGCATTTCTAACTATCCCATATGCGTTAATAAATCTCGTGCGCTTGCCGCCTCTCCATATAAACGCGTGCCTATGATTGGGGCCTGCAGTGGTTATTGCCGCCCTCCGACGCTCCATCAACATGCCCCCGCCTCAGCGCGAATCGATGGAAAACCGATGGTGCTGACCGATACGCTCAATAATTAATAGGGTGATAAACTAGTGACTCGCTTTATGTTCACATCCAAGGAGGATTCGGCATGAGTTCACCGCCGGGATCGAGCCCGCCCTCGGCAGGGGCGCATGGCCCCGCCGCCGCACAGCAGGTGTCCGGCTACAGGGGCAGGGTCCTCGAGCTGATCAGGTCGCAGGGGCTGCAGGCGGGGGACAGGGTCCTCGCCAGGAACGCGCGCATCTCCGTCGAGGGGATACTGATGCCACGGTCGGAGCTGGAGGACGACCTCCACGTCATAATCAAGCTCAAGGACGGCTACAACCTCGGCCTGTCCATCGAGGGGCTCTCCGTCTCGAAGCTCCCCGCGGACGAAAGCCGCCAGCAGGCGCCGCCCGCACCCCAGGAGGGGAACGGCAAGCAGGGCCTCCCGAAGGTCTCGATAATCAGCACCGGGGGCACGATCGCCAGCAAGGTCGACTACAAGACCGGCGCCGTGAGCCCCGCCCTCTCGGCGAGGGACCTCTACGACTCCGTCCCCGAGCTGGGCGAGGTTGCAGAGATAAGGACCGAGATCCTCTACAGCCTGCTCAGCGAGAACCTCTCGCCGTCGCACTGGAAGTCCATCGCCCAGTCCGTCGTGAAGCACATAAGGGAGGGCGCTGACGGCGTCGTGATAACGCACGGGACCGACACGATGGGGTACACCGCCGCGGCCCTCAGCTTCGCCCTGAGGAACCTGCCCGTCCCGGTCGTGCTGGTCGGCTCGCAGAGGTCCTCGGACAGGCCGTCCTCGGACGCCTGCCTCAACCTGAAGGGCGCGGTCGCCGTTGCCGCATCGGCGCCGTTCGCAGAGGTCTGCGTCCTGATGCACGAGGGCGCCTCCGACGGCGCGCTCGCCGTCCACAGGGGGACCCGCGTGAGGAAGTTCCACACGAGCCGGAGGGACGCCTTCCGGTCCGTCAACGCCGCGCCCCTGGCCAGGGTCTCGGACGGGAAGGTCGAGGCATTCGGCAGCTTCCGCCCAAGGTCGCCGGGGGCAGTGCCGGAGGCGAAGGCGAACTTCGACGAGGACGTCGTTCTGATAAAGTCGTTCCCGGGGATCCCGCCGGACATCTTCGACCCCATCATCCACCGCGACTTCCGGGGCATCGTCCTGGAAGGGACCGGGCTGGGGCACGTGCCCGAGAAGGTCTTCCCGCAGCTGAGGCGGGCCGTCCAGGCGGGCATGACCGTGGTGATGGCCTCGCAGTGCATCTGCGGCAGGGTCAACATGAACGTCTACAGCACCGGGAGGGAGCTACTCAACATCGGCGTAATACCCGCGGGGGACATGCTGCCCGAGACCGCGCTGGTCAAGCTG
>MAGS01000073.1 GCA_001717005.1 Candidatus Methanomethylicus mesodigestus
GCCTGGCCTTGATCATTATCATACGCAAAAAATGGAAAAAGGGGGGTTGCCCCTTCACTTCTGCCTGCGGTCCACGATATCCGTCGTCCCCGGGCCCGTGCCGATTATAGCCACCGGCACGTCGAGCCTCTCCTCGATCTCCTTCACGAATGCCTTTGCCCTGTCAGAGAGCTTCGCATAGTCCGTCACGCCCCCGCACTCCGGGAAGACCGTGTCCAGCTTCGTCAGCGCGATCTGCGTGGCGGAGTTGATCCTGATGGACTTCTCGGCGAGCGCGAAGTTGAACGGCGCCGACCTCCTCTTCCTCTTCGTCACCGAGGCGATCTCCATCCATCCCCTCTTGACGGACTCCTCCTCGGAGAGCTCCCCCTCCAGCGGGCCGCCGCCCACCCTCGTGACGTAGGACTTGAATATTATCACAACGTCCTTCACGTCCTTCGGGCCTATCCCGACCTCGCTGCAGACCGCCGACGCGGAGACGTCCCTGCTGGTTACGAACGGCGGCTGCCCGTGGAACAGCGAGAGGTACATCCCCTGCGTCCCCTCGACGAGCACGTCCCCGCCCGCCCTCATGCAGTCGTGGACCTCCCTCTCCACGTCCGTGGCGAATGGCTTCAGCTCCTCAAAGTCCCTCGCGAGCCTCAGAAGCCTGTTGACCCTGTCTACCATCGCAGCACCGACGCCGGAGCCGGTCGACCCGACCTTCTTCATGAGGAACTCGTCGTTCCTCTCGCGGTTTATGTGCTCGGGCAGTATGACGCCGCTGTTCAGGTCCACCCCTATCCTGCCCCTGACGCCCGTCATCTCGACCTCCTTCATGAGGGTCTCGATGCTGTAGAGTGCCCCGGGGGCGACCAGCAGCCTTGTGCTGCCGTTGACGAATGCGCACGGCACTATCCTGAGCTTGATCTCCTTCCCCTCGTGCAGGAGGGTGTGGCCGGCGTTTATCGAGCCTGTCCTTACCGCGATCTTGTAATTGTCCTTATAGCCCATGTAGGCGGCTATCTTCCCTCTGGGGGGCGGACGCTGCGCGACCGCCTTTCCCCTCGTCTCCGAAGAAGCCGCCAACAATCACTGTGGCGCCCAATGATCTCACCAATCGACTAGTCCCCCCAATGCCTTAAAAAGCTTTAATGCCGTCCTGCGAGGGCTTACCCCTCTGTCAGGATGGTGTGAACCGCGTGCACCTTCTTACATAGCCTCGAGAATGCCGCGCCTGTAATTGCGGGCGTCTCACCTGCGCGTTATCGTTGCTTGGACCCATCCGTCCTGATAGCTAACCTCAACGTAATACTGGTCGTTATCAAGCACGACACGAGGCGGGAAGTAGTAGCCCACGTCTTCGTATCCGAGGGTACTGTTGACCTTGCTTAGGATCAGCGAGTATTCGTGGGGCGTGAATGCCATCCCTGACCCGTTGTCAAACATAAGGATGGCCGTATCCCCCCATTTTACCTGGATTGTTCTCGAAGAGTCGTGCGGCAGGTCAACAAAGTATGCGCTTGTTGCCAACGACCGGTAATACAGTGCACCCGCTGTCAATGCAACAACGACGATCGCAATAAATGCTAACAGGGCCAAACCCTTTCTTTTCATATATCCATCTCTGCCAATGCTCAATTTATTATCTATTGTAATAATTCTGTTTGAGAAGCTAATACAAGTAGGAAAATTAACTAAGCGTCATGGAATATTGTCCATTATCACACGATCCGCATTGTTAGCGATGTCCTTGATGCTAAGCAGCTGTCCATTGGCCGATGCCGCGCCAACAAACAATGATAAAGAAATCGCACACCATGCCGTTAGAATGCCGTCAGAAACATAAGCCTGCGGCCTAATTGGTAATCCATTGGGGGAGCGCGGTTGCAGGTATTCGGGATAAAGACGCCTCTGATAAAGCCCGGCGACGATGTGGCGGCCATTGCCATAGATGGGGCAGCGGCATCCGGGCTGGAGATCGAGCAGGGTGACATCATCGTCTTCTCGGCGAAGGCGGTGGGGACCGCCGAGGGGAGGCTGGTCGACCTCTCCAAGCTGGAGCCCTCCGAGGAGGCGCTATCCCTCTCGCGCAGGTTCAAGCTGGACCCCGGGTTCGCCGAGGTCGTCCTGAGGGAGTCCGACGAGATAATCGGCGGCGTGGAGCACGCCCTCTCGACCATAAAGAACGGCGTGCTCGTCGCCAACGGCGGCGCCGACCAGTCGAACGCCCCGCCGAACCATGCCGCGCTCTGGCCGGAGGACCCGCAGCGCTCGGCGGAGGGGCTCCGGGAGGCCTTCAGGCGGGCAGGT
>MAGS01000074.1 GCA_001717005.1 Candidatus Methanomethylicus mesodigestus
CCGCAGCGGGAGCACTTCTTGTTCTTTGCCTTGACGGTGCCCTGGGCGTAATCGATTGTGTAGAGGTCGGCTGATTTCACCATGTCAGATCACCAGTTACTCCTTCTTCTCCGCCGGCGCCGCCTTGGCAGCAGCCTGCGCAGCAGCGGATATGGCCTGCTTGCGCTCCTCCCTGGAGAGGTTCCTGTGCTGGACATACGCCGGCTCGATCTGCTTGCCCCTCTCGGCGGTCTCGTAGACGTATGCCTTGCAGACGGCGATGCTCTTGCCGTATGACGAGAGGACGTTCTTTATGTAGACCCTCTCTACCGGCACCTTCAGAGAGGATGCGACCGATTTCCTCAGAAGGTCCCTCTTCGGGGTTGCCTGTGACGCGATCTCGATCTTGAGCTCCCGCCTCTCCATGAGCGGATTGAATTTGTCTTCGATAATCGATATCTGATACGCTACCTCTTGCGAGGACATCTTACCACATCCATATCTGGCTAGAAAAAGGAATACTCCTTTTTTAGCTTTCCTATTGATGGAGCGGCACGGCGTGGGCGACCGGGAGGGCGGCGGGCTGGAACGCCCCAGCAGAGACCCTCCCCTGGCGGGGATGGTGAGGCCCGCTTTTGCCGTGGCGTGGGGCATGCCACTAAGAAAAAAAATAATAGGGAACCCGCCCAGTATAGCCACCAAGACCCTAAGGAGAGGAAAAAATGGAAGGAAGAACACCATATCAGATGGCTCTAGAGCAGTTGAATAAATGCGCAAAAATAATGAAATTGGACCCTAACACGCATGAGATTCTGAAGTACCCGAAGAGGGTGCTCTGCGTGAACATTCCCGTAAGGATGGATGACGGCAGGATCAAGGTATTCATGGGATACAGGTCGCAGCACAACGATGCGCTGGGACCTTTCAAGGGCGGCGTGAGGTACCACCCGAATGTCTCGGTGGAGGAGGTCATGGCGCTCTCGATATGGATGACATGGAAGTGCTCTGTTGCGGGCATACCGCTGGGCGGCGGCAAGGGCGGCATAATATGCGACCCCAAGAAGCTGAGCGTCGGCGAGCTGGAGAGGCTCTCAAGGGGATACTTCGCGGCGATCAGGAACATCGTAGGCCCGGACATGGACATCCCGGCGCCAGATGTCAACACGGGCGGCAGGGAGATGGCATGGTTCCTTGACGAGTACAACAAGTACAAGGGCTCCAACAACCCGGGCGTCGTTACCGGCAAGCCGCTGGAGATAGGCGGGTCGCTGGGCAGGACGGAGGCGACCGGAAGGGGGCTCTCGATCGTGGCCAGGGAGGCCGCGAAGAAGCTCGGCATAGACTTCAAGAAGTCGGATGTCGCGGTCCAGGGCTTCGGGAACGTCGGATACTACTCCGCAAAGTTCATGCAGGAGTTCGGCTGCACGATTGTCGCTCTGAGCGACTCGAAGGGAGGGATCTACAACCCGAAGGGGATCGACGTCGAGGCGGCGCTTGCATACAAGCAGAAGAACGGCAAGCTCTCAGGATTGCCGGGCAGCAAGGGCATCACGAACGAGGAGGTCCTTGAGGCCAAGTGCGACATACTGATACCGGCGGCGCTCGAGAACCAGATCACGAAGGAGAACGCCGGCAGGGTGAAGGCGAAGCTCATACTCGAGGGGGCTAACGGCCCAACGACGCCGGAGGCCGACGAGATGCTCTTCAAGAGGGGCACGGTCGTT
>MAGS01000075.1 GCA_001717005.1 Candidatus Methanomethylicus mesodigestus
GGCAAACGTCTGCCTGCGATGCGCCCATCCTTTCCCTCAATATGCGCCGTTGTTCGCATTAATCTTTTATTGCATCTGAGACCGAATCTCTGCGAAACCCCAAACGGAGAAACAATTTTGGTGAGATGAATGTCCGGCAAATGTGAGGAATGCTCTGGAAGAACGACATGCGACTACCTTGGCAACGCAGTCTGCCTAGACTGCGGCCTAGTCCAGTCGGAGGGACCCGACTATTGCCCTGCCCCCTTCCTGAAGAAGCAGCGGCTGGGCAGCCTGATGTCTAGAAAGATGCACTCTCTCGTTGATCGGGCCAGCCCGGACGGCGAGGCGGTGGCGCATTCAAAGTACTTCAGGCTGGGCAAGCTCCAGGAGATGGTCTACAGCGGCGCCACCTTCGACCCGTTCAGGATGCACAAGGACCTTGACTCGATATCCGAGTACCTCATGCTCCCATCCGAGGTGACCGAGAAGGCGATAGAATGCTTCGAAGGCGCGATCGCAAGGGCTCGGAATCCTTACAACAACTACGCCCTCCTAATGGCGATCTGCCTAGTGGTCGTGTGCCGCAATCTTGGCGAGGTGGCCCCGATAAGGCTTACGGAGGTGATTGAGGCTTTCGCGAGAAGGAACTACAGGATATCGCTCCGCGTGCTCGCAAAGAACCTGTCTTTCGCTGCCAACATCATGCCTGTCCAGTCCAAATTCAGGCAGCCCGAGGAGTTCGTGGGGAAAGTAGTGGAGCGCCTTCGGGAGATCCCCTACATACGCGTAAGAGTGTCCATATCACATCCGTCTCTGGACGGGTACTTTGCGGAACTCGAGTGGACCGCCAAAGATCTGATCTCGCGCATCCCGCCCAATAGGCGGTCAGGCAAGAACCCATTCCTTTTAGCCGCCTCTGCGGTCTTCGCATCTAGCGTCTTGCTCGCATCCAGGTCGAATACGGAGAATGTGTTCACCAAGTCCCAATACTCCAAGGACGTCGGGATTGCGGAGTTCACACTCAGGAACCACCTATCGACCATCTTCAACATGAAACCAGCCGCCTGTGTCTGCCCGGCACCCGCGTAGCCTATGCCAAAAAACAGATGCCGAAGTGCGCATAACTGCTTACGATGCGCCCAGTCACGGTTATTGACAGACTGCCCGAGAAGCACCTATCGGAGTTCTCGTCGCCGGCAACCCTCATCTGCACGGCGTCCAGCGCCCTGCCATCATAGTTGCCCATTGCCATGTTTGTCACTTCGACCTCTATCCGTACTATCGACTGCCAGCCAGCGACCCCTGCCTCGAGCGCCCCTTCCCATTCGGCCAGAGCAACCTCAAGGTCGCAGCTGCCGTCCGCAAACGAAGGCGCATTCTGCCTGAGGTAGAGGCAGAGATCAAAGAGGACATTGTAGGCAGTGGCCTCTAGGGTCTTTACCTCGTCGACAGCACCAAGAGCCTCATTCGCCGCCTCAGACTGTGTGAGCGTCGTCGCCAAGCCGTTGGTAATGATCAGCAATATCAGCAACTGGCTTACCGTAAGCATCAGCCCTTTCTTGATACCGAGAATGTCGTAATCCCCCCGTCGACGTGTAAGAAAAGACATGCGCAGCCGCCACCGCCTTCCCCTCTGCATATCGTAACATTGCCCAGATCCAGAGGGAACTCGTCCGCGCCCATCTCCGCTATGCGCGCCATCGCACCCGAGTAGAAGAGGGCATACACCTCTTGGCGGAGTTCCTCCTTGTCAGCATAGCCCCTGATCCGATCGTTCTGCCCCGCATTGGCGCCCTCAAGCACGATGCCCGTCAATGCGATGGCCAGCAGAATGGACGCGGCGACATCTATCAAGGCAAAGCCGATT
>MAGS01000076.1 GCA_001717005.1 Candidatus Methanomethylicus mesodigestus
TGCCGCGCCCCTCGCGAGCTGTCGAGGGCGTCGTTGAGATGGTGCTTGACGCCACCCAGAACTATGCTGAGCCTTTAACCAAAGAACGGCTTTTTGCCTGGCATGCTTCTCTTTTCCCGACCGGGGAAAGCGACATGTATACGATCAGGACAGGCGCGTGGCGTGACGACAGGTCCGGTCCGATGCAGGTTGTTTCCGGACGGATCGGCCGGGAACGGGTTCATTTTCAAGCGCCGGCAGCGGCACGCATAGAACCCGAAATGAAAGCATTCATAGAGTGGTTCAACCATGACGACGGAAATGACCTCGTTCTGCGCTCGTGCGTCGCACACCTATGGTTTGTGACCATCCATCCTTTCGAAGACGGCAATGGGCGGATCGCCAGGGCCCTTATGGATATGTTTTTGGCACGATCTGAGAAAAGCACCCGGCGGTTCTACAGCATGTCTGCCCAGATAAGAGACGAGCGTCCTGAATACTATGCGGGCATCGAAGCTGCGCAAAAAGGGACCCTGGATATTACAGCCCGATTGGACTGGTTTATAGACACTCTCGATGCCGCTCTCGACAATGCCGGCAACACCCTCTCCCGCGTTCTCAGAAAGGCCGGTTTTTGGGAAAGATACGCCCAGGAACAGTTTAACCCCCGTCAGCAGATGGTTCTCAACAGGCTGTTGGATCATTTTGAGGGAAAGCTTACTGCCACGAAATGGGCAAGACTAACAAAACGGTCTCCGGATACGGCGTTACGCGATATCACCGATCTGGTAGAGCGCGGCATTCTGGTCAAAGAACCTGGCGGTGGGAGAAGCACCAGTTATTCATTGAATTTTCAGGATCAATCGGAGAGCCAGGGAGAAGACCGGGGCCTGGGAGCCGGCGAGGACGCCGATGGGAATTTCTTCGGGTCGCCGAGAAATGGATGAACGAATATTCTATATGACGGTAACGGAGAACGCTGTTTAGCTTCTTAGCGGGACTCATAGACCAC
>MAGS01000077.1 GCA_001717005.1 Candidatus Methanomethylicus mesodigestus
TCCTTGCTCCCTTCTCGTCCCCCCTCCGGCACCTGCCCAAAAGTCCTTCACAAACCATCATTTTTTTGGTAAAACGTTATTTAAAACATATGCTTAGAATTATGAAAATAAAACTTTGAGGCTCAAGTCATGGCAACACAGCCCAGAATTGAGGACAACCCAATCGTCAAGGAATTTATCGAGCTGGTCACGACCTACTCCGCCTCGGGAGACGAGCGGAAGATTGCTGACCTGCTGATCCGGAAGCTCAAGGAGATCGGGTGCGTCGACATCTACGAGGACGATGCCGGCAAGCACTACGGCGGGAACACAGGCAACATCCACGCCACCCTGCCAGGCACCATGCCCGGCTCCATACTCTTCGCGGCCCACATGGACCGCGGCGAGATAATGATGGTGAACGGCGCCCGCCCCCCCATCCGCCCCGTCATCAACGAGAAGGAGGGCAGGATAGAGACCGACGGCACCACGCTCCTAGCCGGGGACGACATCGCCGGGGTCGTCGCAATCCTGGACGCCCTGCGCCGGCTGAAGGCATCCGGCAAGCCGCACGCCAACTTCGAGGTCCTCTTCTCGGCCAGCGAGGAGGACGCCGCGAAGGGCTCCCTCTATGCCGACTACTCGCGCATCAAATCCAAGATCGCCTATGCCCTCGACTCCAACGGCGCGATGGGGAAGATCTCGAGCGGATTCCCATCCGGCGCCAAGATGTCCGTTGAGATAATCGGGAGGGGCGCCCACTATGGCTCCGCCCCGGAGCGCGGCATAAACGCAGCGACTGCCGCCGCGAAGATCATGCTCAACATAAAGCAGGGGGCCATAGACGAGAACACCGAGTCCAACTTCGCCGTGCTGCACGCCGGCGAGGAGGCGACCTACGGCATCTGCGACTATGCCATCATCAAGGGCCAGGCGCAGAGCCAGATCCACCAGCACCTGCTCGACTACATCGAGTACTTCAAGAGGTTCTGCAAGGTGTCTGTCGAGTACACGGGCATCCAGCTCAAGTTCTGGGACAAGGTCTACTACTATGCGTACAAGACCCCGGACGACGCTGGGAGCGTGCGCCTAGCCAGCAAGGTCCTGACCGACATGGGCAAGAAGCCGTTCACGATGAACGTGAAGGCCTGCTACGACTCGAACAACTTCGTCCTCCACGGCATAGACAGCGTCGCGCTCGGGATGGGATACTACTTCAACCACTCCAAGAACGAGTACATGTCCCTCCCCCAGCTCCTCGAGAACGGCGAGTTCATCAAGAACATCGTCCTTGAATACTCCAACAACCGGGACCTCTACGAGAAGAAGGCGTGACCAGGCAGCGCCAACCGCCGGTGAAGCGAGCGGGGTTTTTTCCAACCCCCTCTTCCTTGCTTCTTGCTTCATACTCCCCACTTCATGCTGCGCGTTCCATCTTCAATATCCCGTATTCCATCCTTAATCCTCCATCCACAATCTCACATCCGCCCTCTTCCGCGACACCATGCGCCATTTTTCAGGCCAGCCCCTCCAGAAGGTCGGAAATCCAAAAACCCTTATGCCATGAAGCGGCTAATTGTTATCTGTGAACGGGGATGAGCGCACAACCATCCTCCGGCGAGAGAAGTACAAAGTTCTGCCAGTTCTGCGGCGCTGAGATAGACGCCCGGGCGGAGATCTGCCCCAAGTGCGGCGTCCGCGTCGCGCCCCCGCCTGCGGCTGCGGCCCCGCCGCCCGCAGAGGCAGGCAAGAGCCCGGTGCTTGCGCTGATACTCTCATTCCTGCTCCCAGGGCTGGGGCAGATATACGACGGCAATGCGCAAAAAGGCATCATCATGATCCTCGCTGTCATCGCCTGCGCCTTCCTTACGCTCTTCATAATCGGCATCTTCCTCTATATCGCCCTCTGGCTTTACGGGATGTACGATGCCTACAAGGCCGCCGAGGAGTACAACTCGCTGCGGAACCTGAGGCCGGGCTGAACTAAACTGATGGCTGGCAATGGCACGGACTGAACTGAGCAGAACTGCCATGCGCCGTCCGCCTGCCTTCCTACTTGGCATTAGGGTCCTGCTGCATGATGTTGAAGGCGTTGCCCTCCGTGTCGACGCAGGCCGCTATGTAGCCATAGCCCGGGATGGCCATCTTGGGGCTGACGACCTTCCCCCCCGCCCCGGCGATCTTCTCCGCGAACTCCTCTATGGACGCCACCGCTATGGTGTTCCTCGTGACGGGCATCTCGGAGCGGGCCACGATTGCGCCGTTGATGCCCGGCTCATCTTCCCCTCCGGCCGTGGCGCTCCAGTATTCCATGGGCCCCCACTTCTCGACCTTCCAACCAAAAACCCTCGAATAGAACTCCGCCGCCCTCTTCGTGTCGTCGGCGGGAATCTCAAAATGAATGACCTTGGGAATCCTCAATCCCCCACTAACCCTTGCAGCGCCATGCTTATCTCCTTGATGGCTCCCCGCTAATGCTAACGCTCATGCTCATGCGTGGGAGCGTCAGGGCCCGCGGGGCCATGACCTACCCCGCCC
>MAGS01000078.1 GCA_001717005.1 Candidatus Methanomethylicus mesodigestus
GAGGGAGAGCACGAAAGAAGTGGCGGATCAGATTATGCCAAATAAGAGATTCAGAGCCGAGCCGAACAATATGGAGCCGAAGTAGAATGCGCAGACGACTATGCAAGTTGCCCTCTTGCCGATTGTCGCCATGAGTGGCGGCACGGCGGCCAGGCACATGCCGGTGCCTGTGAATGTGAATGCGATGGCGTGCCCAACCGGCAATGCGGCGGCGCCCATCATGGATGCGCTCATGAGCGGTTTGAGGATGAGGACCTCCTGACCGTGGCAGATGTAAAGCGGCAGGGCTATGATGCCTGCCAAGAATATGCCGAAGACGTCGGAGGTAAGATAGGTGGCGATGATCTCCGCGGGGACATACTTTGCCACGAGGGCTCCGATGAGTATCCCTTGACTGATCGGGGCTCCGAGGTTCATCATGAGGTTCCAGCTTGCGATGACAGGGCTTTTCGTCATCTCGGTCTTTATGGTTCCGGCCTTGGAGCAGCCGACACAGCTGTATGCCTTCCCGCCCCTCCCTTCGTCCTTTATGCCGGTGAGCTTCTCGACCAGTATCCCGGTTATCGAGGCTATTATGATGATGCCCACTATCCGGGAAATGGTAAACTCGACACCCAGCTGGAGGCTGAGTGGGATCACGATAGGGCTAAGCACCGGGGCAACCATCATGAAGGAGATGATCGTTCTCACCCTGATTGTCTTGGTCTCCATCATGGCCCTGCCAATGGGTATGGCACCGCACGAGCAGAGGGGAAGCAGGCTGGCGAATGCCATGGCCGCAGGCATGCTGTCCCTCATCTTGAAGCGGCTACTGTTGAAGTAGGTCATTATGAAGCCACCGATGAAGCAGGCTGCCACAAGGTACGGGAAGAATCCCAAGGCTGACCTGTAGAGAATATGGAAGAAGGGAAGGGATGAGTCGAAGGCGTTCTGGTTGAAGTTGGTGCAGATATAGTTGCAGTAGGTGAAGAGGTACGCCGCAGCTGGGAGGAGCCCGACCATTACCCACCATTTCGCCTTCTCAGGGATCTTGGCTTTTGAGGAGGCCTTCGCAAGCACCTCGCGCCCCTTTTTGAATCGCCTGAAGTAGGACACGGTGGATGCGTAGAGCAGGAAGAAGAATAGTATGAAACCGGCATAGGTGTGAAATGTCCAAGCATCAGGATCGTCCAGAAAGATGATGGTCCCCTGATCCACCTGGGTGAGCTGCCATACGCCCGCCATGAGCAGGACTATGAAGGCCGCCGGGAGAGCGTATGATAGGAACTTGTTCATGGGCTTCCACTCAGCACATACCTAGTAATATATGATGCGACGATGTTGTCTTCGACGGCAATTGTAAAGGACGCCTGCTCGCCCGGATCGAGGGAGGAGACTATCACGTACTCTACTGCCATCGGTCCTTCCGGCCTGTAGAACGTCGATACCACCTTTATGCTATCGAGAGAGGTAGAGCCATTATTGGTGATTGTCCCGTTCAGGACGTAGTGGTAATGCGCCGCCTCTAGTGGCCCTGCAACGTTGACAAGCCCGCCGCTCAGGTTAGTGAATTCATAATCAGCGTATGGGACTTCCGAGGTTCGCGTCATGTTTTTGACGCTTGCATCGAACTTCTTCAGCTGCGACAGGATGTAATCAAAGTCGGGGAAGTCGGACGTCATGACTATCTTGAAAGGCGAGACCTCGCCCGGCTCGAGCACCTCTATCTCGGCATATGCATAAAGTATGGCGGGATATGCCCCATCGTTGTTGATCACATTCCCGTCATTGCATAGGAAGCGCCCCTCGACCAGGACGTTCGTTACGGTCGTTGTGCCGGTGTTCTTAACTTCACCGACTATCGTGGGGAGACCCGACTCGGTGTTGTAGTACCCGGTCTTGGTAAGTATGATCACGCGGTCAACTTGCGGGAGAGAGTCGGGCGGGATAGCCACGGTGAAGCTCCAAGTCGCCGTGGCAACGTTGCCAACAAGATCTGAAATCACCAGCGATACGGTGTAGGTTCCGTTCTGCAGGGTTGCAGAGTAATTGAACCCGGAGCTGCTGATCTGGGCGGCAGAGGTTACGTTGTTGCCGCCCACCATGATCTTGATTGAGGAGAGGTTGACACCGACCGTTGCGTCCACGAATCTGGCGGATATGATGACTGAAGAGGCGTTTAAGGTGGCGCCATTCGAGGGCGTCTTCTGGATCACGGACGGCGGGGTGGCATCCACGGTGAATGCAATCTGCTCCGTTACCGAATTGTTGCGCAGATCCTTGACGGTTATGCTAACGGAATATGTGCCGTCAAGGAAGTACCCCGCATAGCTCACGTTCCATCCGGATTCGGAACTGCCTGTGCAATTGAACGGCAGGACGTTGTTGATCCTCAATACGATCGAGGCGGGATCTATACCTGAGCCCGTCTCGTAGAAGTAGAACCACACGGCAGCGGCCGGCGTCCGGATTATCGAATTGTTGGCAGGGAAGAATGAGACCAGGTGGGGAGGCGAGGAGTCTTGGGCAGAGTAGTTGGCCACCAAGAACCAAGAGTAGGACGCGTTGTTCCCCAATATATCACACAGGGTTATTGTGAAGTTATGGGTCCCTTCGCTAAGCCGGGTCGGGGGGGCGTAGAACAGTCCGCCCTGCGAGATCTGAGCGGCCCCGGTCATATTGACATCATCCAGCAGCAGGGTCAACCGGTCGAGGTCTACGCCGGTCGGGTCTGTGAAGTTTACAGACAAGAGGAGGTCTTCAGAATAGACTGTCCCGTTCACGGGATACAGGGAGGTGATTGTCGGGGGCGAGGCGTCGACAGAAAAACTCCATGAAACAGATGATAGAAGGGTTGAGCCGGAAGAGATGTTTACCGACACATTATGGACGCCGTCGTTGAGACTATAAGCAGGGGTGAAATGCGCCTCGGATGCCCCTTTGGTCATTCCGGCGGCAGCCCCACCGTCCAAGCATATCGAGAAGCTCAAGGCTTCCACATTTATGTTCTGAAGGGTGAACTCGACGGAGATTGTTGGACGGCTTTCTGCGATTGTGGTCATGTTCGATGGCAGTTTGCCGGTGACGGCGACGACCGGGGCAGGTCCGGATGTGTTCAAGAAGTAAACCGCTGCG
>MAGS01000079.1 GCA_001717005.1 Candidatus Methanomethylicus mesodigestus
GAATGTGAAGTCCCCTTCCCTCGCCTTCACCTCTTTTGACTCAGGCCTCATCTCATAGACCCTCATACCGGGGCGGTGGTGAAGGCCGAGCTTCTCAAACGCACGGTCTTCCCGATCACCGGTGAGACGCCGCGTCAGACGGGCACTCTGGTACCGGGCCTCCCTCTCCTCCGGGGGCATCGCCCTTATCTGCTGTACTTCAAGCTGCCCGAGGGCGGCATCGAGGCGGGCAAAACCATACCACAGCTGTCCTTCCACGCTGATACCCGACTGGTACTTGGGGGGTTCTATACAGATCTTGGGCGCCCTTTGCTTGAGGCCGGGCTTGAGATCATCCTCGAGCCTCCTGGTGATCGTCTCCAGGGCGTCAAGCTGCCTGATGACCGTCTTCCTGAGCGTTTCCTTCTGTTCCTGCCACGAACGCGGCCGCTCGGCTCGGGCCCATATCTCGTGTGCCCTCTCACTCGGGATCTGATCGCTCAAGGGGTCCTCGAACAGGGGATGCACGTTGAACTTCGCCATCTCCGGAGCGAGGGTGCGGTCATGATAGACACGCGCGGTGCTGAGAAGGCTGTAATAGTGGGGTATCGGTGCCGCCACCAGGGTGCGCACCGCCTCGCATACGATGGTGACGTATGACCTCCGCATCTCCATGTCGGCATTCGGGAGAAGCTCCTCCGGCGGGAAAAGCCAGGCGAGATACTGTATGGACTGCCTGATCAGGATGTGTTGCATGTGACGGCCTATGACGCGGGCCAGGTGCTTGTATCTGACTGTGTCCCAGATGTAGAACTGGACGGTCGTCTCAGGGTTCCTGTTCCATGCGTCATCAAGTATGCCATGGATGTCCTCGAGGAAGCCGATCAGTGCCATGCACTCGGAAGGCAGGTCCCTGGTGTCGATCACATGTGGGTCCGGCCTGTAGGCACGCGTATCACGTTTTCCGGACCACCCGAATGTTTTATTCTCGACCCAGAAGGCCTTCACTCCCAAGGAGAAGGTGATGGCGCTGCCCACATCGAAGTCCGCCATCAGGTAGATGTGCAGGTCGGCATACCCGGGCATCATGCTCGATGTGCCGCTGTTCGGGGGTATAAGAGACACCTTATTGCGCAGTGACGAGGCCCTGCCCGCTACAACGTTCCTGCTTGCCCTGAGGGAATAGTGTTCGTCGAACACATCAGAATCGGGGTGGGCCTCCGCCAGTGTGGCAACATCGGAGATCCCCTGTTCGCTGAGGGCACAGGAAGCGCTGCGCGACATGAACGCGATCCTGCTCAGATGGTTCGTCTGCTCTGCCATGGGCATACAGTGCCGCGGATCACATGTCCTCTGACCGTCCTTGCCAACCCAGGGGTACCCGAGGTAATCGCAGCCCTTGCACCGGCTGTCCACGTGCCAGGGCAGTCTGTCCCATGGCATCGCCAGTGCTCCAGGGACATCGGACCTGAAGAAATGTTTGATCCTGCCGGCGAACACCTCAAATGGAGCCGTCTCCAGGTCATGCTGCATGGCATTCCACATGTCCATGAATGCCGGGTGGGTTCCGCCCCTTTCGCAGGACCTCACCAGCGAGGAGGCCTCGTGTGACCCCGGCCAGATGGCGGCTGTCGGTACCACCACGCAATATTCATCCAGACCGTGGTCGACAAGCCACCCCGCCAGGGCCATGGAGTAATAGGTGACCTCCGCGAAATGGGAAGGCGTCGGGCCCGCTGTCAGCTTGATATCGATGACGCGGAGCTTGACGCGGGGATCGCCCTTTGCCAGCCATGCCACGTCGCCGGAAGGGCTGATACACTTCTCCGGACCGGCGCCCTTTGGAAGTACTTCTATGAGATCGGGACGAAGCATGGCATAACGCATGCCGTACCTGTCTCTGTATCCGGCAACCCCAAGGGCATCCTCAAAGGTCGGGCTTGTCTCGAACTGTGCTTCGACAAGGAAGCTGCCCTCAGGTGCGCTTTGCAGGAAGCTCGTTAGCTCGATCTCACCGAACCGCTCGCCCTGACGGTGGCCTATAACGGCCGCATCGCCGAACGTTTTGCAGAGGTCCGCCACCTTCTCATCCTGCCATTCTTCCCCCGCGCGTGAGAGATACTCGAGGCCGCGTCGGGGCGGCTGCACGGGAGGCATCCCGGCGAGCTCCCGTTCTTCGCGGAATTGTTTGGTATCAGGGCTCAGATCGAGCCGTAGCCGGCGAAGGCATTCAGTCCTGATGTACTGCGAGAGAGCTTTTTTACTTATCTGTGGCATCTATGGAACATCCCCTTCAGGTTTTACGGGCACATGGTCGTCAAGGGCTGGCCCTGAAGCTCTTCCTGCCACTCGAGGAATCCCTCCCTGACGGCTTCTTCCAGATCAATGATACCGGACAGGTCGAAGCTCCTATGCGCGACGCTTCTGATGATCGAGTCGAACGGCAGGACTATGTCCCGAGCCTCCCGGTAAAATGCGCGGATAGTGTTCATATCAAACACGCCTTTGACAAGCATATACAGGTCGACCGCATCCTTCCCTCTCGGGGGGTCTCCCTTCATGGTGTTGCTGTATACGGCGTACAGTTTCTTATGCAGGATAGCCTCGAGGGAATCGACCCTGAAGTCAACGGAAGTGTCCACCGACTTCATCTCCTGAGGGAGCCAGCATCCAGAGAACACATCTTCGACAAAATCCACACGAATTGGAACGCCACCGCGGGGCGTGACAACGGCAATAGCCTGGAAAACATTGCCATCCTTTCCCTTGCCAGGCTGCGAGTCTCCCAGTGATATGATATCAACGTTCCCGCCGGCATCCCTGAACGGGGATAGCCAGGACAACACCTTTTCGCTGCTGGGGTCGAACATGAACAGATCGATGTCCTCCGAAAACCTGTGTCTGAAGCCGTGGAACCGCGTGAGGGCTGTGCCACCGGTCATGACGCAATCTTCGGGCAACGTATTGTGGAGCTGTTTAAGTATCAAGTCCTGAGACGATATGATCCGTTCTTTATCGTGCATAGTAGAACCTCTCTATTTCCTCTCTGAGATCTTCCCGGACCTTGTCCTTGAAGATGGGATACCATTTCCTCAGCCCTTCCACTCCGAGCACATCGACGACCCAGTCGACGGTCTGGCTCCGTCTGAAGAGCCTCTCGGCCAGTGTGAATAGATAAGGACTCGACTCTCTTATATTCTCCCCTGCGGGGTCCCGGACGCCGCGGAGCATGGACACGATCTCACAATATGTGTAAGGCATGTCCCAGGCGATGGCCACCCGTATCACCTCTTCAAGGGGGGTCCTGTTCCTGTATGGTGTCGCGAAACGCGTTTTCAGCCACCAGTATGGAAGGCTCACCGGCCTGTAATAAACCTTCTTCTCCACCATTCTCTCCTCACCCATCCTACAACCCCATCTCAGCCCTCAGGCTCCACTTGCCGAAAACCGCATCCACAAGCCTGTGGGTGCCGTCAACGATCTCGACGACGTCCTTGTCGATGAGAGACCTCAGGCTTTTCTGGACCCCGCCTGCCGAGAGCGTGTGCCTGGCAAGGTAATCTATGGAGTAAGGTTTTCCGGATGGTTCCACGGCAAGGGCGCGAACGAGCTTCTTCTCACCGAAATTCATCCCGACGAAGGACGCCTGGAATATGGGGGCCTCGCTCCTGATGAGCTCCACCTTCGCCTTTTCCAGCATGTCTCCTGTCGACTTTCCTCCCTGGCCGGTCATGTTCCATAATATGTGCGAGAGCTTCTGTATGTAGTATGTGTTACCGGCCACATAGTCGTATATATCCGCCGCGACCTCTTCCGGGCATTTCTTCCCGGTATCCCTGAAACGGTCCACGATATAGGGGACGAATTCCGCCTTCGGGATGTTCTCCATCTCATAGATGAAGCCCAGCCGGTAGAAAGCCCTCTTCGAGTCGGTGAACATCGACCGGAGCACGTGGCGCCGGCTGCCGACAAAGAAGAAGGATATGTTGTTCTGGTCCTGGATATGCTCGCGCAGGATCCCCTCGATGCGTTTGCTCTCGGGAAGGCTGCTGATCTCCTGGAACTCGTCGAAGACCACCAGGCACCGGCGCTCATTGTCCTTGAGGTATTTGTTGAGTCCGAGGAATATGTCCTCCATGAGGTGGCCGAATGTCTCGGACCTGTCATACCTGGCGGATATGGATACCGTGTCGGGTCCTATGTCTATGGAGGGACGTATCCTCGTGAAGAGCTTCATCACCCTCTCGGCGAAGGACTTCTCCGTTACGTCCTTCCCCACCGCTCTCGCCACGGCGCTGAAGAACTTCTCAGTCACGTCGTTCTCGCCGATAACGGAAAGGTAGTCGACGTAGACCGCAAGGTAGCCTTCACGGGAGATCTCGTCCATGACACGCTTCATCAGGGACGTCTTCCCGCGTCTCCGGGAAGAATAGAGGATGACATTGGCGCTGTTCCTCGCATGGCTCAGGAGCTCGTCCAGTTCCTTTTCCCGGTTGCAGAAACCCTCATCCGACAGGACGCTGCCAAGGTTGAAGGGGTTTGTTTTGACCGTTGCCATCGTCATTACTCTCCGCTGAGATTATTCTATAAGGATAATTCTACAGGAGATTGGCAATAATGTCAAGAGGGAATGCGGCGGAGTGGGACAGGTGCCAGGCAGGGCCCAATATCCCAGAGCGACAGAATCGGATCAGAAACCGAGTTCGCTGTGTGAGCCGAGGCGCACGAGATCCAGATGCTCATCGTCGGGCTTTCGATAGATCAGAATGAGATCAGGCCTGATGTGACAGTCACGGTGATCGGCCCATTCACCAACAAGCGGATGATCGACACTCTGAATGGACAGGGGTGTGTCTGATGCGAGGAGATCGACGACGTGCATAAGGTCGGCATCAAGGGTCTTGCCGTGCCGCCCTGCTTTCTCACGTTTGTAATCGCGCTTGAAGCGGGACGTGTATCTAATCTCCCGCATTGAGCTTTTCAAGGAGGCTGTCAGGACGGCCGGCGGTCACAAGCTCACCACGCCGGGCGGCTTTCATCGCCTCAATGGTTGTCTCGTTAGGCACGAGAGGCTCGAAGGGCAGAGCCCTTTCCCTCACGATACGGACGATCATCATCCGGAAAGCGTCCGAAACGGTAAGACCGATTGAAGCAAGCACTGTCTCGGCCTCGGCCTTCAGATGCTCATCAATTCTTGCGCGGACAACTGCATTGGCAGCCATGTTGGTGTTACCTCCTGTTGAGCTACATTGTAGCTCAGAGAAGAGGCAAAGTCAAGCAGCAAGCCTACCTTGGCAGCCGGCTACCCTGGACATTCTTCGGCAATTTCACAGCTTGAGCTCTATTTCTCCTCCCTCACCGCCGGCGATTGCCTCCCGAACACCTGCACGGCGATCCACGTCTCGTCCCCTTCCAGCCGGCCCTTCACGACCGCAACGCCTATCTCTTCGAACTGCCCGGACAGGAGGTTCTTCCGGTGCCCGGGGCTCTGCATCCACCCATTGATGATCTTCTGGTTGGTGATGAAAGCGCCCGCCGCGATGTTCTCACCGATCATCTTGTAGCGATACCCGACCTTCTGTGCGATGTCGGCGGCCTTTTCCCCGGTGGGCGAGACGTGATCGAAATACTGCTTCTCGAACATGTCCCTTGCCCTGTCGACTGCTACGGCGTTGAGGAGGAAGCTCTCCTTCAGCTCGGGGATCCCGTGCTCCGACCGCGTGACGTTGGTGAGGCGGAGGACCTCCGAACTGGTGAGGTCCTCCTGCAGGGGATGGGTTCCCGCGGAAGGCCGGGTCTTGAAGGAGGCTGACCTCCCCGGTGCCGAGGAGCTGCCGGGGAAGAGCTCCTGTGTCTGCGGGAACGTAACGGGCTTCGGTCTCGGAAAGATCACGTTGTGGACCACGAAATACAGGGCTATCAGGCACAGGGCCACTATCATGAGGTTCCTCTCCCTGTGCCTCCGGTCTGCCAGCCTCTGGAAGCCCGATCGGAGGAGGTGAAGAGCCGTAGCCGCCTGTATCTTTACGTTGAACCTGCGTCCCGGGAGGAAGGCAGTTAGCGGGGCCCAGGGGAACTCGCTGCACCTCACCTCCGTGTCGCCGGCGAGCTCTCCCTTCATGTACATGACGAAGATCTTCTCCCAGGTGAAGGGCCCGAACTCGAAGTAGCGGTCTCCGCCCTGTTTCCTGTAGTACCACTGGTAGCGTTCGTTGATGCCCGTGTCGTTGTTCGCCATGGTGAAGTCTGTCCTTAAAAGGGCTCAGGGCTCGGTGCGTGAATTAAGTGGGTTTACCGCCCGGTGTGCTTAAGGATTATCTTCCGAAGAGGGAGAAATTTCAAGGGGAAGTGGTGGCTGTCACCTTCGACCCCGACAGGCGCCCTCCCGGCGAAAACATCCGTTTTCTTTTGAAAAGCCAAGACCGATGTGTTATAACACGAACATACGGGCACTTGTGAAGTATCGCACATACAAATGGGCTTGACAAAAAATGCTCGCTGACCGATAAGAACTATAGAGCAATGGAAACCTAAAAAGGAGGTTTTGTATGGCTCTCCCTATTGGGTGCACCCCGGTACTGAAGGGCAAGGAAGCCGCCGAGTTCTTGGAAAGACTTAAGAAAGAAGAAAGCGAAAGACGTCAACTTGTATCGACACCAAAGCTAGGTTCCGTTCGCAAAGCCCTCCTCGCTGATGCCAGGAAAAAGAAATAGGTTTCAATCAGGCGGTTGGGTTCTTGAAGTTCTTTCTGACCATGATCGCGCGCAAGCCTTTGATTGCGGGGACACGGACCTTAACGATTTCTTTCGCAATGATCTGAGGCCTCACGAAGCGCAACTCCTCACAAAGACTTATATCCTGAATCCCGTCGGGGCTTCCGTCGACCCGCCGGTGGCGCTTATCAGTTATTGCAACGATAAGATCCGCCTTGATT
>MAGS01000008.1 GCA_001717005.1 Candidatus Methanomethylicus mesodigestus
CATGGCTCAGCTTCCCTGCTTGTCGTCCGCGGTAACCTCGGTGTAGTAGAACTCGCCGATCTCCTTCTGATACCTGTCGAGCCAGGAGTCCCGCTTGTTGACCCGCGGTCTTCCGGTCTCCGGATCGCGCCTGAATGTTATCCCCACTCCCTTGAGGAATGCGTTCATCCCCTTCCTGAGGTTGACTGGGGGGTTCGCTATGCCTGACCTGCCCGGGTCCCCTGAGAAGACCATGACGTTGTCGGCGAGCAGGTCGTTGGCCACGATGTCGTGCTCGACGACGAATGCCGAGCAGCCGCGCTTCTCCACGACCTTCCTTATGGCCTTGGAGATTGCCAGCCGGTGCTCGACGTCGAGGTGCGCGGTCGGCTCGTCCAGCAGGTATATCCGCGCGTCCCTCGAGAGGCAGACTGCGACGGCTATCCTCTGGAGCTCCCCTCCGCTGAGCGAGTCGGTCGGCCGGTCCAAGAGCGGAGCGACATCCAGCGGGCCGTAGACCTCGTCCAGCAGGAACTGGTCTGCCAGCAGGTCGGGGCTTATCGACGAGAGTATCTCCCGCAGGGACTTGGAAGTCGACGGGACGACATACTGCGGCTTGTAGCTTATCGTGAGGCCGGTCGGGGGGATGCTGCCCTCGGAGGGCTGTATTATGCCGGCTATCGTCTTGACGAAAGTCGTCTTGCCGGTCCCGTTCGCGCCGACTATCCCTATGACCTGCCCCCTGTGCATCGACCCAAGCTTCGCCTCTAACATAAAGTCCCCCAGCGACTTCTTGAAGTTCGGCCACTGCATCATGATGTCCTCCGAGCGCCATTCGTTGGGCGTGGGCGAGAGGTGGAAGCTGATGGCGTAGTCCCTGAACCGTATGTTCTCGTCTGGGATGAAGCCGTTGAGGTAGATGTTGATGCCGACCCTGACCCCGTGGGGCTTTGAGACGATGCCGTAGACGCCCGGCTTCCCGTAGAAGAGGCAGATCTGGTCCGAGATGTAGTCGAGCACCGCCATGTCGTGCTCCGCGACTATGACGTACTTGGACTTGCGCGCCAGGTTCTGCACCAGCTTTGCCATCGCCATCCTCTGGTAGACGTCGAGGTAGCTCGATGGCTCGTCGAAGACGTAGACGTCCGCATCCCTGATGGCGACGGCGGCTATAGCCATCCTCTGGAGCTCCCCTCCGCTGAGCGCATGGATGTCCTTGTCAAAGATCGCGTCTAGCGAGAGCTGGGACTTCACCTCGCCGAGGGCTCCCCTCTCGTCGATGCGGGAGAGGATCTCGGAGACCGTCCCCGTAATCTTCTGCGGCGCTTCGTCGATATACTGCGGCTTGGTGACCACCCTCAGCCTCTTCTCGGAGAGCTTGCGGAAGTACTCGTGGAGCTCGGACCCCCTGAAGTGCCTGAGGAGCGCCTTCCAGTCCGGTGGGCAGTCATAGAGCCCTAGGTTCGGCACCATCTCGCCGCCGAGTATCTTCAAGGAGGTGGACTTGCCCGCGCCGTTGGCGCCAAGGAGGCCTAGCACCATCCCTTCCTTGGGTATGGGCAGCCTGTAGAGCTTGAACGTGTTCGGGCCGTACCGGTGGACGCATATCTCCTCCAGCTCGTCGGGCAGGTTGACGACCTTCAATGCCTCGAAGGGGCACTTCTTGACGCATATCCCGCACCCCGTGCAGAGCGTCTCTGCCACGATCGGCTTGTCCATAGAAGGGTCGTACTTGATCGCCTCCGAGCCCGTCCTCACTATCGGGCAGAACCTTATGCACTCCTTGCTGCATTCGCCGGGCTTGCAGAAATCGCCATCCAGAACTACCACGCGCGCCATCCAACTCACCCGGCTGCTATCAAAATGAAAAAACCATTGCTGATGTCGATGATATCGCTGGTCTATTCGAAGTCGTTCTCCTCGGAGGTCTCTTCCTCCTCCTCGCTCTCTTCGCCGGTCGATTCGTAGATCTCGAAGTTGTCAGCAATGAGCTCATGCTCCTCCTCCTTCCGCTTCTGGCCCTTTGCATGCTCCTCCTCTACGACCAGCGTCTTCCGGCGCTTGCCCTCATCGACATGATGAACTATGTTGTAGCCCTTGACCTCATTAGCAGCCTTGTGGTATCCGCAGGCCCTGCAGATGAGCTGTATCTTCGACTCCTTCTTCTCAGGCATCAAGAGCTTCCCGCATTTTGGGCAGAATTCCATGGGATTTTCCCCCCGAAGTGGATGTGACGGCTACCATTCCTCGTCCTCGTCTGTCTCGTCATCATCATCGTCTGGCCACTCTTCCCCATCCTCGTCCGGCCAGTCCTCGTCACTTTCCTCGTCCGACCAATCATCTTCAAATTCTTCTTCCATGTGAAGCATGGTTTTATCCTCCGGAGAGCAATCGGAGATGGGTGGCGTTGGGATATTTAAGTTTACCTGTATAATACTAGAAGTGGTCGGCAGCGATGGGCACTATACGCTTGGATGATGAGGATGCGGAGGGGATCCGCAAGGTGGGCATGGCGGTCAAGAGAGGGGCGGTTATAGTCTACCCCACCGACACTGTCTACGGGATCGGTGGGAACCCGTTCGACGCCGGCGCCGTCCGCAGAATCATGGAGATCAAGAGGAGGGACGAGAGACCTATGCCCGTCCTCGTATCCGGCATCGAGGGTGCGCTGGCCCTGATAGAGGCGGGGGGGCTCGCGAAGGCGCTCATGCAGCAGCTCTGGCCCGGCGCGCTGACCATAGTCGCCAAGAGGGCGGCGTGCGCCCCCCGGAGCCAGGCATTCGGCAGGGGCACAGTGGGGGTCAGGATGCCGAACCATGGCTTGGTCCTGAAGATCATCGATGCGGCAGGGGGCGCCGTCATAGGCACGAGCGCAAACATCTCCGGGCGCCGCGCGGCGAGGTCCATCGGCGAGCTCGACAGGGAGATAGCAGACGCCGTGGACCTGGTCGTCGATGCCGGGATGGCGCCCGGTGGGCTGCCATCTTCGGTGGTCGAGGTCAGCATGGTGGGCGGCGAGGAGTCGTGGGTGCTGCTGAGGGCTGGCGCCATAAGCGTCGAGGTTATTAAGGCTGCGGCTGGTAAGGAGATGGGAAGGGGGCTGAAAAGATGAAGGACTTCAATTTGATCGTCACGACCCAGCGGGGGAACGAGAGGGCCTGCGTAAGGGAGTTCATCAACATGGTCAGCGCCGTTCAGGGCCCAGAGATCAGCCTGCGGAGGACGCGGTTTCCGGGGCTCCTTTTGGGGAGGGTGGACGGCGATCCCGTCGCACTGTGCAGGAGCCTGAGCGCGCTGGCGGAGGGGGACCCGTGGGGCGTGCGGTTCGTCCAGCGGGCGATCCCCATACAGGTAAACGTGGACGCCGATATCGGGGCAATCAAGGAGGCGGTGGGGGCAGCCGCTAAGGACATCCCCGAGGGCGGCAGCTTCAAGATAGAGGTGACGAAGAGGGGGTCTGACCTCAGCTCCTCCGAGATAATCAAGGAGTCTGCCTCGATGGTCCAGAGGAGGGTCAACCTTGAGAAGCCCGCGTATACGGTCAGGGTCGAGATAGTCGACGAGAGGGCAGGGATCGCGCTGCTGACCGACCAAGACCTGCTCTCCGTAACTAAGCTGCAGGAGAAGGCGATGAAGGAGAGCGGATGAAGGCGCCTGGGAGCCCTCGGGATCAGTTATCGCCTGAACTCCGAGAGTGCCACCTTCTCCAAGACTAGGGACTGGATTGCGCCCAGCCTCGAGCCGGTAAGCCTCTCCGCAATCGAGGCCTCGGCTCCGCCTATCTGGAAGGACTCTATTATTTCGTGCGCCTTCGCCTCGCTCATCTCTAGTACCGAGTCGTCCAGAGTTCCGAACCTGCTGGCAGAACGCTCGAGCAGGTCCGTTGCGGCGTCAGACCTGCCTACGCCTATCACAGCCCAGAGCAGGGATCCGGGATGCACTCCTACGGCTGATATGGCCTCCTTGATCTGCCGCTTTGCGGAAGCGTAGACGAGCACCTCGGTCGCCGGAGACCTTGAGACGTTTGCCTTGCGGGCCCATGCGTTGGCTGCCATCAGTGCTGCCGCCTGCAGGTGCCTGAAGCCTGCTATCCTTGTCGCATCGAGCACCTGTGCTCTCAGACCGGCGGATGAGTTAATTGCCGCGAGGAGGTCGACTGCGCGGGCGTCAGTGTTTGCCCTCAGCCCAATCGCCGCCAAAAGGCCGAATGTCTCTTCCCCGCTCATTTTGAAGATCTGCAAGGTGATGACCGCCATTCTCCTACTCGTTCATGCATCGGCCCCGGGCGCTTCCATCCGGGACGTAGCGGCTCACCATGTCCTCGGGGATCCCTGCCGAGATGAGCCTCGCTTTGAGCGTGCCGATGTCGTTCGCCTCCTTTCCCCAGATCCTTATAAGGTTTGAGATCGCCTCCCTCATCTCCCACGGGTAAATGATCCAGCTGTCCGTGCTCGCTATGTAGAAGTCTGGGACCGTCTTGGACCAGGGCTTCATGTGGACGGTTGCTGTCCTGATCGAGAGCGCACCGTTATCTGCGATGTGGCTCTTCGCTAGCAGGAGGCTCTCGCCGCTGTCCGCAACATCGTCTACGATAAGGACTTTCTTGCCCCTCGGCGATTCGGATACAGGCTGCGTTATTGTGGGCATCTTCTCCGTCTCATCTATCCCCTTGTAGAATGAGATCTTCATTGTGGCGAGGTCGCCGACGCCGAGCAGGTCCGAGAGAAGCCTTGCTGCCACCCATCCGCCCCTCGCGACGCCGACTATCATGTCCGGCGCGTAGCCGTCGCGCTCGATCTTCTCTGAGAGCGCCAGCAGATGGGACTGAACGTCTTCCCAGGATACAGCAAGCATCTTCATTCGGAAGGCACCTATCCTATCCCCCGTGCACAGAAGGCAGGAATGTAACCTCGTCGTCGTCCTTAAGCCCTGCGGACCTGCCGCCAAGAAGCGCGTGGTCCACGCCGTTTATGAATATGAGAAGGTCCGGGCGGACTTCCCCGCTGGAGGAGAAGAACCTGGACTTGAGGGATCCGTCCTCGGTCTGCCTAAGCATCTCGATCAGGTCGGAG
>MAGS01000080.1 GCA_001717005.1 Candidatus Methanomethylicus mesodigestus
CCTATTGTCGTACTATGTATGATCGGAGATTAAATGGTCGGGCGGATGCGAAATGCATCCCTGTAGACCAGATAGACGCTTACCATACTCTCACTAAAAAACTTTATAAAATTAACCTATGTCGGGCAGGCTTTGGCAGCGAGGGCGGGCATGATGAGAGCGTGGCCCCCATGCGAGACCACATCGACATCGATGCCATATATGCGAGCGATGTTCTCCCGGTTTACGACTTTGTCGGGTACGTCGAACGCGACGACCCGCCCGCTGTTGAGCAGGGCGGTCTTATCAGTGAACAGAAGGGCGTGATTCGGGTCGTGCAGGCTCAGCATGACTGCGATGTCCCGGCCCCTGGAGAGCCTCCTGATTATCTGCAGGGTCTGGATCTGATTCTTGAAGTCCAGATGCGCGGTGGGTTCGTCCAAGATCAGAACCTGTGGCTCCTGGGCCAATGCCCGTGCGATTAGGGTCAGCTGCCGTTCGCCGCCGCTGATCTGGGTATACGGCTTATCCTTCAAGCGTTCCAGTCCGACAGTCTGTATGGCGACCGCGACCTTCGCATAGTCCGAGTTCGAAGGCTGCTGGAATATGTCCAGGTGAGCGACGCGCCCCATCAGCACGACGTCGTGCACGGTGAAGGGGAAGGACGGTTCGTGCGACTGCGGGACGTACCCAATTATCCTTGCGAGATCGGTGCGGGAGTACTTCTTCACATCGACGCCTGCAACGATGATCTCGCCCTTGTTGGGCATGAGGAGGGCGTTGACGCATTTTATCAGGGTCGTCTTCCCGGAGCCATTAGGGCCGAGCAGCGATACGACCTCGCCCTTGTTGACACTGATAGTAACCCCTTCTATCGAGAAGTCGTCGTTGTATGAGAATGAGAGGCCGTTTATGCGGACTACTTCCATACGTTGCCACCTCTACGTTTCAGCAGGTAAAGGAAAAATGGCGCGCCGATGAGAGTGGTTATCACGCCAACGGGCAGCTCAAAAGAGGTCACGGATCGGGCGATGTCGTCCGCGAGCAACAGGAATACGGCACCCAGGCTTGCGGACACGGGCACTATCAGGCGATTATCAGGGGTGTCGAGGAACATCCTTATTGTGTGCGGGATCACGAGCCCCACCCAGCCAATCACTCCTGCGACTGAGATCAGCGCTGAGACCATCAGCGTCGTCGCTATGAGTATTATCAGACGGTCCCTCTGGACGTTCACGCCCAGCGATTTTGCCTCCTCATCGCCCATCGAGAGTACGTTCAGCCTCCATCGCATCAGATAGATCAGAACGTATGAAACAAGGATGATGGGGGCAGACTTTAGGACTTCCGACCACCCGGTGATGGCGAGGCTCCCCATGAGCCAGTAGACGACGCCGGCCATCTGGTTGACGTCTGTGAAGAACTTTATGATGGACAGCCCGGCGGAGAACAGGGCAGTGACTATGACACCGGCCAGCACCAGCGATACGACGGGGGTCTCCCCCTTACTCTTTGCCACATAGTAAGCAATCAGGAATGCGCCGAATCCAAAGACAAACGAGAGTATCTGGGGCGAGCCGGGAACGTTGGGCAAGAAGGCGATCCCGATCGATGCCCCCATGCCGGCGCCTGCGGAGACGCCCAGTATGTAGGAGTCGACAAGCGGGTTCTTGAAGAGGCTCTGCAGTGATGCCCCCGAGACGGAGAGGGCGATTCCGCCCAGTATTGCTAGAACGATCCGCGGGAGGCGGAGGTCGAAGATCACGGCGTCCTGTACGGGCAGAGAGGGATATTGGAAGATCGGGTACAGCAGCTTTGAGAAGAAGATGCCCAGAGCCACGTCGGCGGGCAGCGGGTATGCGCCTATAAGCAGGGATACGAGGAACGCAGGTATTGGCAGGAGCACGAGGAAAAGGAATTTTCCCCGCTTCCAGAATGGCTTCGATGTCATCAGTGATCCCCCGATTAGCGCGCATGCATACATGTGCCGATTCTTGATCCTGAAGGTGATTGTGCACAGGAGGCGGGTTGGAACAGGACGGGCATCCATTCAAGCAGGGGCGCCCACTGAAGCATTCATAATCCACCAAGGTTGCCAACGTAGTAACGTAATGGTATTTAAAAAATTCGTTTCATATGAAAAGATCAGAGGAGGCTGCGCCCGAACGCAAGGAGCGAGGCAGTTCGTTGGCTAGACCTGGACTCGGCATATATCCTAACGACATTCTCCGTTCCTGATTTCCTGAAGAGCAGCCAAGCATCGTCATCAAATGTTATCTTCAGCCCGTCCATCCTTCCGATGCTTCTGATCCGCCCGCCGATTCTCGAGGATGCGCTCGACTCAATCTCCTGCAGGACATCCTTGGAGAGCGAATCCATGCGAATGTCTTCCCTAGAGGATACAAATGGCCCATAATCCCTCGATAGACCTTCCATCACGGCAGATATGGGCTCCCCTGAGGCGTGGATATGCTCGAGCAGCATCAGAGCGGAGGCCATGCCGTCCTTTTCAGGGATGTGGCCGGCGAAGCTTATCCCGCCGCTCTCCTCCCCGCCGACGGTAGCGCTGCCTGCACGGAGCAGTACGCCAATATACTTGAATCCCACAGGGACCTCTATTGCCTTGAAGCCCCTTGATGCGCACACGCTGTCGATCATGTGCGACGTTGCCACGGTCCTAGCAGCATCGCCTTTTATTGCTCTCACATCATTGAAATGTAGGTAAACAATAGGCAAGATTTGGTTTGCCATCAGAAAATCGCCGGTATCAGTCACTATCGCTAGCCGGTCGCCGTCCCCGTCTAACGCTATGCCCAGATCGGCTCCGGTCTCGACCACGCTCCGCTGAAGGCGGGACAGATTGGCAGGGGTCGGGTCGGGCATGCCCCCGCCGAAGAGGGGATCGACGTTGCCCCTCAAGGCGGAGGTGCGCACGCCGAAGTGGTCCAGGATTTTGTCAAATATCCCTGCGGTTGCGCCGTGCATCGGATCCACGAATACATTGAGGGAGTTGCCACGGATGTCGATCAGACGATCAAGATGTGCCAGATAGGATGGCAAGGGATCGAGCACGGATATCAGCGGATGCTCAGGCCCCGAATTGGGCACGGGACCTAGATCTGCCCGTGAGGGGATAAGCTGCTCGATGGCACCGGTAATCTCGGGCGTGGCAGGCCCGCCATAATGGGGGATGAATTTGATCCCATTATATTCAGGGGGATTGTGAGACGCGGTGATCATTATTGAGCCCTTGAGCGAATGCTTCACTGCAGCATATGCAGAGATTGGGGTCGGCACGGGCCTGGGCGGCAGGAAGCACTCCGTCCCTCCTGATGCCAATACCGCCGCACAGCATTCGGCAAAATGCCTCGAACTCGATCGCCCGTCGTATCCTATGAAGACGCCCCTTTGATCAGGGCAGGATTGGTCAAGGTACCGAAGGATGCCTGCTGCGACTCTCATGACATTCCTGTCATTGAAGTCTACGTCTGTGCGAGATCTCCAACCGTCCGTGCCAAACTTCAGTTCGGAGAAGATGCCCAACCCCCGAGTTTAACTAGCGACACTTTACCTTACTATTATCGTTGTGCAGGGCATGCTGATGGCAGCAGAGATAGCAACGCTTCCCATCAGGATCCCCATCTCTCCGGAGTATCCCCGCGAGCCGATTACGACGCAATCGTACCGCCCCTCCACGGCCTCTTTGACGATCTCGTTCGCAGTGGATGTCCGGTTCTCGTCCACCACCTTCAAGATAGGGCGTGCCTTGAGGCCACAGCCATCGCATTTGAAGGAGGCGACCTCCAGGACGGAGTTGCCCACTTTGGTCATTTCATCGATGTAGTCTTTTGTATTGCACATCGGCGGCGGGACGATGACATAAAGAAGGGAGAGCCTTGACCCGTCCCGCATCGAGAACTCGGTGGCAAGGTCAAGAGCCCGCAGGGAGGCAGGAGATCCGTCCAATGGCACCAGTATGTTCTTGAACAAGAGAATTACCTCCCTAGACCCATCGATGTGTTGGTCAGCTTCGTTGACTCCTCGCCGCTCTCGGTAAGCCTCGTCATGGCCCTTATCGCGTCGATGTTCTCAGGCACCACTATGGACTCCTGATGAACTGCTTGCGTCAGATACATCTCCCTGTCGAAGGATTTTACCGATTCCTTCCATATCACAAGCTCAGGCATGTCATACCGGTGCCGGCCTAGATCCCGCGCGTATTCGATGACCTCTGAAGTTGAGCCTATCCCTTCGGCCGCGCTGACTATGCGTATGCGCGGATACTGCGAGAACGCCTCGAAGATCTCCTTCTCGGTCGCATCGCGGTTCAGCTCGACATTGAGGAGGTGCACATGCATCAGGGTCGTGGGAACGGCGAAGGCGGTCGTCGTTATGTCGATGTGAGGGAGGACCTTCTGCACGTCCGGCCCGTGATGGGACGGGATGGTTACGGGATCGGGGACTATACTGTTGATCGGACCCTTCGAGTCCTCGGCGGGGTCAGCCCCCCTGCGGATGAGGACGACCCGTGTCTTCTTGATTCCGAACGCCTTGTCGAGCGCAAACAGCGAACGGCACAGACCGGTGGTATTGCATGAGACGACCCTTACCTGGTCGCGACCCAACGCATTCTCGTAATTGCACGTTGAGTTGAACGAGAACCCAGCAACGTCGTGCTTTTCCCCGCCTTGCCATATGGCCTTGATCTTTGCCTTTTCATAGACGGGCTTGTATGATGCGCCTACTTTGCCTGGAGTGCAGTCCACGACGATATCCGCCTGCTTCAGCAGATCGTCCAAAGTGCCCGAAACCTTGACGCGCGCATCGTCGAATAGCTTGATCCGCTCGGCTGAAGATGCGTATATCCTGATCCCTTTCGAGAGGGCAAGTTTGACCTCGTAGTTCGGTTTTGTCTTGGTTACGCCCGCCAAGACCATGTCAGGCTGCTTAAGGATAGCATCCGCTACCCGTTTTCCAATAGTTCCGTACCCGTTTATGGCGACTCTTGTTTTCATCCATATCACCAAGATGCTATCTGTCTGATTTAAACTTCTGAGCAGAGGTAATTAAGACTTCCAATGCAGGCATCTTCTCGCCCGAGAGGAACGTTATGAATGCCCCGCCGCCGGTGCTGAAGTATCCGATCTTATCGGCAACCCCGAGCTTCTCCGAGATCGACCTGAGATGACCCCCTCCAAGGAGGGATTTTGCGCTTGTTGCGACAAGGCACTTGAGCAGCGCCTCAGATCCCTTTGTGAAGCGCGGATCCTCGATGAATCCGGCTGGCCCGCGCATCATAACGGTCTTCGCTTTCTTTAGTTCGTCGCAGTAGGCCTTCACGGTCCCCTCGCCGATGTCGTAGATTGGCGCGTCGCCCCCCATGCCAGAGAGCCCAGTTTCGTACCGTGAACCTGACCGCAGGGTCGCTACATCGATGGGAGTCATGATTCTCTCGCCGTAGTTCTTGAGGAGCGACTCTGCGCGCGGCAGGAGCGAGTTGAGACCCTTGCCCTCCATTACCTTCATCGTGGCATGCCCCACCCTCTTGCCCTGTGCGATCATGAAGAGATGAGAGATCAGGCCGGTGAGGAGTACCTTATCAGCCATGCCGGTGGGCAGGAGAGTCTCCATAAGCTGCACGGAATCCGGGACCTTGCCGCCGCCAAGGACGAAGATGCAGGGCTTTGATGACCCGCTGGAGACTGTGCTCAGAAACTCGACTTCGTTCTCAAGCAGCCTGCCGCCCGCGGAGGGCATCACCATGGGGAATCCTGTCAAGGAAGGGTGGCCCCTGTGCGCGGTCGCGAAGGCGTCATTAACATAAAGCGAGAAGAGAGGCGCGAGGTACTTCACGAGGAAGGTCTTCGCCTGAACCTCGGGTACCTTCTCCACGTTCTCCTCGGAATAGAAACGCGCGTTTTCGAGCAGTATCACGTCCCCCTGCTTCATAGCCTTTATCGATTCTCGTGCGCACGGACCGAAGAGGTCGTCGACGTATTTCAACGGAGCATTCACGTACTTCTGCAGGATCTTCGAGTGTGCCTCGAGGGTCGTGAAGTCGGCATCGCCCGGTCGGCCTTGATGCGCGAGGACAGCCACGGATGCGCCAAGGTCTATGAGCTCATTGATGGTTTTCGCATGGCTGCGGATGCGGGTGTCGTCGGATATCATTCCGGCCTTGTCAATCGGCGAATTGATGTCTACCCGAAGCAACACTTTCTTTCCATTAAAGACAAAGTTATCCATCGTGTAGAACGAGAGGGTATCGCGTCTCATCAGTATCCCTTGGCAGAATCTACCCGCTGATGCTTTAAAACATTTTTATTTTTTTCGACGGCCTTGACGCGCCCCCTCCGCAACGCCCTGAAGGTCCCCAGAGACGCCAATCTGGGGGGAGGGGGCAGCAAGATAGCTGAAAGAATCGGGGTTTTCGAGGAAGTCCAGATAGAGGCTGCGCCTGACGTTCAGCCGATCCTTTGCGTAGACAGGCTTCGGCAGGCGCCCATAAGAGGGGTTGGGAATCAGGCGCCCGTCTGCAAGCATGTAATATGCGGCCCCTTTGTGCCTAACATACTCGGAGTACATCGATGCGAAGTCTGTCGAGACGAGGTTGGACATCACTAGGGGGTCCTTTCCGCAGTTGGCAGTGACGTGGCCATAGTTAGGCGGTATGAGGACCGCGCCGCCGGCGGATGCCTTGATAACCCTGAATTCGTCAACAATGCCATCCTTGAGCTTCTGAAGGAGGAAGCACGCTTCGCCGTGCAACACTTGGTAAGCTTCAGGATAGGAGGTGCCCGGAGAGAAGTCAGGATGAAAGTGCCCAAGAGTCTTATTGAACTCCCTCCCGAGATGGAGTGATTGCAGGACAGTGATGTCGAACCTCAGGCGATACTTCTCAAAGATTGGGCGGTGGACGGCCTGTACGGCGTCGCGGTACATCCTGTAGAGGACGGTGTCAGGCGACAGCTTACTCAGATTATCAGTGTCCAAGAGAACCGGCGCAACGTCTCTGACAGTCCTTACAGTGTAGGGAAGAAGGGTCCCGTCGAGGCTAACATCGAGATCCTTGCCTACTTTCAAGGGACCCAGTTGGTAGATCAAATTGTCCAAAAATATGGCACCAACCAGAAAACTACAGATGAGTTAATGCGCAAAAAGTATTTAAGAATTAATGGTGGCGCATCGGCTCGCGCCGTCAAAAAAATTGAAAAATTGTGACGGGCGGCAAATGCCTCGATCACAATTTACTGCACGATATCAGCCGTTGCGAAGCGGTTGGATACCTTAGTTACCTTAACCTTTACGTGGTCTCCTGCCTTCGTGTTCGGGACGAAGACCACGAAGCCCTCTACACGGGCTATGCCTTCTCCGCGCCTGCTGATCTCTTTAATGTCAACTTCGTATTCCTTGCCTTCTTCCACTGGTTTAGGACCGAAGTTTGCTGGACCACGTCTTGGACCACCGAATTTCCGCGTACCTTCGCGATAGTATCCCATTTACTTTCCTCCTTCTTCAGAGTGGTTTTGGCTTCCGAGATTAGAGCTTAACAATGGTCAGGCCCTATACGGCTGCCCAAAATCTGATACCTTTTAAGGTGTATATTAAGCTATCTTAGCCATCAATCGGAGATTTTTTTCAGCTGTTTTTTGTACATTTCCACGATTTCTGCCTCTGTTGTGGCGTCTTCCGCGCCTTTATCATTGCGCCAGTTCCCGGTGAATCTGGGGAAGCGTATGGCGAGGCCTGAGCCCTTCCGAATAGCGTCTGTGCCGCAGGTGTGTATCGGCGAGAGTGTGATCTCGGCCCCCAGCACTTCGATGACCTGAGATGGGAGCAGCCAGACGTCCGGGACGAGCTTTGAATCGACCCGGGCATGCCGGTGCGGGATGACATACTTCTCAAAACGCGCCTTCATGCTCTTAAGATCCTCATCCGTAAAGCCCGTGCTGCACTTGCAGACGGTTTTGAAGGCGTCTTCCGGCTCGCAGTATGCCGCAAGCAGCAGGGAGCTCAAGTATCCTGCCCTCTTCCCTGTCCCCATCAGCGCCCCGACGACCACCAGGTCTACGGTATCGTGCATCTCGCTCTTGTAATCCCTCTTGTACTTTATCCAAAGCCATCCCCTTGCTCCTGCGTTGTAGGTGGATTCGGGCCCCAGCGACTTGGCGATGATCCCCTCGCAGCCGTTTGAGATGGCGTCCTCAAAGAAGCGCTCAAGTGAGGGCGCATCGCTTACAATGGACTGCTCGGCCAGCCTGAGCTGAGGGCCTTCGGTCACGGCCTTTGCGAGGCGAGAACGGCGTTCGCTGTATGGCATGGAGGTCAGGTCCTCCCCATCCATCACCAATGCGTCGAAGAGCCTGACTGATGCGGGGTAAGCCAGGGCCATCTTCTCGACGTCGTATTTCCTTCGGCGGTGCATCAGTTCCTGGAACGGCAGAAGCTCAGAGGTGGAAGGGTCGATGGCCACAATCTCACCCTCTATGATGTAAGACTTGGAATTGACGGCGGCGTTGACGATATCTGATACGTCGGGATAGTGGTGATCGATGTTCTCGAGGCGCCGTGAGAAGAGGTGCGGGAAGGCGTCGCCCGCGCCAAAATGGATCTGGGCCCTCTCGCCGTCATACTTGTACTCAATGGCGCATCGCCCGCCCATCTTCTCAAGTATCTCATCTGCAGTCGATAGCCGCTCCGCAAGCATCGGTCTTATCGGGCGGCCAGGCGTCGGGTGCAGCCTTTTCAGGGCATCGACGCCCTCAGTCGTCAGCATGGTGGCGACGCTGCCGAGGTCGCTAGTAACATTGTAGGCGCGCTCAATGGCCTCGCGGGCAGATTTGGAGCCGCAGCATGCAACGGCCAGCGCGTCGAGTATGGTCATATCGGCCACACCCAACCGCAAGGCGCCGGAGACGGTCCTGACCACGTACAAGGCTTCGCGCGGCGAGGAGTCCCTGAGCAGGTCGGCAAGGAGGCGCAACTTCTTCTCCTGCGACCCCTCCCCCTGCGAGCGGGCCACGGCATCAAGCGACGAGTAAACAAACTCGATCGTCATTTTGCTTGATGCTGCGGAGCTGGCGAATGAGTCGAGCGTGGACTGCCTCTTCCCCTTGGAGAGGAGCGCCTCTGCCACATCTCCCAGATCGCCCAGAGTCTTATAGAGGCGATCGACCTCAGATTCAGGTGTAGCGGTCGCTTGTGAGATGCACTTCATTATGAGGCGCCCGGCGACCCCCAATTCCAAGGGTTCAAATTCAGGGTAGAGGCGGCCTTGAGTCAGGTAGACCGCCCTTCCGATGAGGTCAGGAGGGCACCTTTTGAAGAACGAGACCAAGATGTCGGTTATCTCGAGCCGCTTTGTCGTCGCCCCAATCTTATCGTATACCTCGACCAACTCAGAGTAGAGCAAGGCGCCCACCTTAATAGGTAAGTAACCCAGTGGGCGGTTTATCAATATATGTTCAGCAGGAGGCTGAGGAAATGATTTATAATGCAACCAGGTACGTTCTTCTCAACCGGGGATTGTATTGCTCAAAGCAGTAATCTTTGACCTGGACGGGGTTATCGTAAAATTCAACCTGAACAGCCGCAGGATCAAGGAGGAGATGATCGCAGAGCTTGAGGCGGACGGCATCCCCAAAGGGAAGTTGAGCGCTGAAAAGCCGTTCTCGATAATGAAAGAGACAATCGTTCAGCATCTGTCTGCCATTGGCAAAGAGGGGATGGCAGACGCGCTCATAAAGAAGGCCGAGAGTATCCAGATCGAGCACGAGGTGGTTGCGGCGCGGGAGACGGAGCTCCTCTCTGGGGCAAAGCAGATCCTCGGTTTCATAAAAGGCAAAGGGCTGAAGGTTGCGCTCTTCACGTATAACAATAGCAGGGCCGCTGAAATCGCGCTGTCAAGGCATGGTATCGAGGGGTATTTTGACCTGATCGTGGCACGGGACATGGTCCCGAAACCGAAACCCAACCCGGCACACCTGACCGTGATACTGGATAAGCTTGGGATTCAGAGAGGCGAGGCGATTGTTGTTGGAGACAGCGAGATGGACATAATGCCATCCAAGGCATTGGGTGTCAAGGTCGTTGCCCTGACTACGGGCATGCAGCGGAGCGAGGAGCTCTCGCGCCTCAATCCGGACTACCTGATACCGGATATGAGGAGCCTAGAGGGCATCATAGAGAGGTTGACGGGCGGCGGGATTTAGGCAGTCCTTTTTTCTATCATCCTCTCGAACGTCCACCGGATGGAGCTGCGCAGCTCCCTAACCCTTGCGTCCTCATCAATATTCGAGATTCGTATCTCCTTTATGATGTCGCCTTCCTGCAGTATCTCGTGATCGATTATGGACATGGGGTCCTTTGAGCCGGCATCGACCGCCATCTCATCCTTTCTGCGCATCTCGCCGATCACCCTGTCGACGAAGAATGACTGAAAAGGAGGCGTCTTGGCGCTCAGCTTCAGCGAGGCGTGCGGGACTATCCTGACGCTGTACTGACCGATATAGAGGGTCCCCAAGTCTTCACCGTTTTTTGATTTGATGGGGAATGCCTGCTCGGCAATCTCGGGGGCCTCGCTTGGAGGTCGCGGGCTCGGCTGTGCCCGCGGTGCAGCGGGGCTAGCGCTGGGAGGGGGGGCGTATGCCTTTTCTGCTGCACGTGGAGCAGAATATGCCGGCGAGGCGGAGACTGCAGGCTGCGCGGCGGCATTTTGGGCCACTGAGGCAGCGGGTTCCGTCTGTGGCGCAGGCGCCCCTGTCTGCGGCACGATCAGCTTGCTAGCGGGCCTGAAACTCACCTTTGTAAGTGCCTCATCGATCACCTTCAAAGCGACTCGCAAGTTGTGAATCTCGCGCTCGGCCTTCTCTATCCGCTCTTCAAGATCCCTCTTGACTTCAGCCAAATCCCTAGTATCAGATTCAGACAACCATGTCCCCTCCAAGATATGCCGGCGTGCCAAAACAGGCACGACTGACATGCATCCCTAGGGTGCGGCAGCATTTTAAATTTATTATAAGGGTACCGGCAGGCGCATGTGGAGGCGGCCAATGCGGCATGCCTGCATAGCCCGTTGCCCCAAATCATGCGCTTATTTGAAAGGTGCTTGCGCATGTGGCAGGATGGCAGCGCTAAAGGCAGCCTGAGCGCGGATGTCTGTAGCAGCTCATTTCTTCAGTTCTGTATAGAAGTTGGTCCCTAGGTGAAGCAACGGAGTGCTTGTGCGCCAAACCTCACCGAACCCCTTTGCCGAGACGCTGACGATGTTTCCGAATACGACGGAGTGGTCGCCCATCTCCAGCATCCGGTTAAGCTTGCACTCGATCACGCCTATGGCGTCCTCTATAATCGGCGTCTTGAGGATCTTTGATGGGGCGTATTTGAAGAGTGCAGATTTGTCCATATGCTCACCGGAGTTGTAGCCTGCCACCTCAATCTGCTCGGTGAGCGTCTTATCAGGTATGTTGATCGTGAACTCGCCGGAATTCTGTATCAGCTTGTGCGTGAACCTTGAGGGCGCAATGGCGATCGCTACTATCGGAGGGTTGACCGAAATGGGGGTGTGCCAAGCGGCAACCATCGCATTTGGCTTTCCATCAGGCCTCAATGAGACAATGATTGCGACTACTCTAGGGCAGAGTAGCCTATAATAGAGCCCATTAAGGTCCTTTGTCATTGCGTCCATATTCCCTTAAGGGTTGCAGAGGATAAAAAAGGGTTTGGGTTGAGTGCGGGCCTGCCTGTGGAGCCCGCGCGCCCACTGCTGGCATCGAGTCAAATACGGCGGTTGCGCCGGAGGAGGACCGCCAGCATGAGAAATGAGAGGATTGCTGCCAGAAGCATGACAGGGATGGCATCGAGCGCCGCAGCCGCATTGCCCGAATCTGAGGGGGTCATTGAATGGGTCTCTGTCCAGACGCAGTCCGAATCCATGATTGTTTCCTTGAGCGCAGTCGAGTCGCGCACATAGTCACTCGTGATGACATCGAGGAATGACGCAGTATCGTAGTAGAGGAGGGCGGAGCCGGTTATGTGGTCTAGGGGGTTGTTGCTTGTTATATGCCCGTTGATGAGGTGGGCGTTCTTGAAGTATGTCAGATCGACGGGAACCCACTCCCCTCCGCTGCTCGTAGGCAGATAGACCATCGCCCAGCCGTGCCACCCCACGTTGGTCAGATTGAAACGCAGGTTGCCCTCGCTCTCCTGCTGGCTTCCCGGAATGAATATGGGACCAATCTGGTAATAGGCAGGAATGCCCAGAATCCTGCAGAATGCCACGAAGAGGCTCGATTGGTCATCGCAGTCCCCGCTCCTCGATCCGAATGTATCGGCGAGCGATTGAGGGATGGTCAGGTTCGAGGAGTATACCATATTGTCCTCAAACCACTGGATCATGTTGAGCACGACCGACAGGGCATTCTCCTCGTCACCCTTGATTGAGAGGGCGGTATCGATAATTCCGGAGGCGTTCGCCACGTTTGATAGGTTCCAGACGCCGGCCATGGGGTAATCGTCAAGGAGGCTCTTTGGTATGTCGGAGATGTTGCCGATGCCCTGGAGAGCGATCTCCGGCTTCGACAGGTTCAGCGAGAATGTGACCGCCAGCGTCGTGCTCTCGAGTGGAGGCAATGGGTCGCTCGAATGCACTATGATCCAAGGATTCCCCTCGGCGTCATAGGTCAAGTGCCAGCCGACAGGGTCGCCATCCAGGGTGGCGGAGACGATTTTCGAGGTTTGGAAAGACGTGTTCTTGAAGACGTTCTGGTTGAGGATGGCGTACAACGGCGACGACGGGTTGTTGGCAAGCATCTCGTCTTGACCTGCCTGTCTCGTGGGCTCGGAGATGTGTATAAGAGACAGATTGTATGGATTGTATATTAATATTGAGCCATAAGCAATAACAAGAATTTTGGGAGGACCAAATTTGACCTATTCAGCCTACATACTCGGAGTAAGCCAAATGGGTAAGGAGAAGGACGTGCTGAAGAGGTGCGTCCAAGTAAAGGATGTTACAGAGGGCACCATAGTATTTGGCGAGTATGATCTCATAGTCAAGATAATGACGGACGATGTGAAGGAACTCAGGAAAAGGGTCGAGGAGATCAGGAATATAGAGGGCCTTCTCAAGACGATTACGCTCATCTCAACGCCGTGAGCTGCATTTCCTTTTCTTTCTCTTTTGTCAGAAGGTCTTGAATGGAACGTTGAGGATGTCGCAGACGGTTTCATATATGGAGGCGACAGCGTTGTACTTCTCGGCGAACTGGGCCGCGCGCTGTACGTTGCGCGAGTAGTAGGAGGATGTAAGCAGCTCGTTGATGTTGCTGTAGAGAGACGGGTAATCAAGTTCGTTCTGCTGGATCGTCTTCCCTAGGTTCATCTTCGCAATGGACTCGGCTATCCCTTGATGCTCAGAGTGCCCTATCGTCGGAATGATTACCATTGGTTTCTTGTAATAGATGGCCTCGCCGACAGTATTGTGCCCGCCCCTTGTCACGAGCAGATCGCATGCCTTGAGGTATTTATAGCGGTCGTCCACCCAGTTGTAGACCTTCAGGTGCTTCCCTGAGACGGGAGGAGGTGGATAAGCGGAGTCGGAGAGCCCCCTAGTGATCACGATATTGTACTTGTTCGGGAATTCGTTGAAGAGGGAGACCAGCCGGTCGGTGATCATCTTCTTCTCGGCATACGTTCCGCTGATGGCCGCAAAGATCAGGGGGCGGTCATCGAACCCCATGGACCTCTTTAGTTCATCGGATGGGGGCAGGGATTTGGGATATTTTGGTATGATTGGCCCGACGAGCTTGAGCTTGTCAATATACTGGTAAGAAGGGACGACGTTGGCCTTAGCAATGGTGTAAGGCGGCGGAAAATCAGGGACGATTATGACCTTGCTCAGGTTCCACATGCCGCCCAGTATCTCAAGCCCTAATCGCTCCACGTGCCGCTTGACGGCAAGCCGGGACTTCTTCGTTATGGGGCGAGTATGCGGGATCATGATCTTGAGCTGGTGGAGGATCAGAACGGGGATGATCCGGCGCATCCTTGCGGCTAGCACCGTGGATAGCCTGCTGTCGGATATCACGAGGTCGGGCTTGAAGTGCTCGATAAGGTTCAGCTCCGCCCCTATTTGCCTCGAGAATGTCAAGAGGCTCTTTGGGCCGATGGAGAGGGTGCGCCTGAAGTCGAATGTGCCGTCGCTCCTCTCGAAGACGTTGATAGGCGGGACTTCGCCAACATGAAATCCGGCCTTACTGACGAATTGGACCGCTTCGCCATATGTAGAGAAGTACACCGCACTGCCGCTAGCCTTGAACTTCTTGGCAATCGGGATGCACCTTCCCGCGTGCCCTAGGGCTATTCCGCAGGGGGCGAAGTAGATCCTCATCCAATAGTCCTCCGGATCCTCAGACCAGCGACTTGGCAGCTATGGGGCCTTCAGGGGACTCCTCCGCAAATATCTCGGCGTGGAAGGAGTAGATCTTTGTCCCTTTCGTGAGCCAAGCGTCGGGCGGGAGCGCGGCCTTCATGCAGCATTCGGCAAGGAAGGCCTCGGCGTCCCAGCCAAACTCTACAGGCACCTGAGGCAGTAGAAGTCCCTTGTAGTAGCCCCGCTCGACCATAAGACCATCACGCCCGACTTTAATCAGGCGCGGGTACTCGGAGGGGGATTTTGGGCGTAGGAGCACTGGTGGGGTCAGCACGCTGACCTCGAATACCACTTCCTTCAACTCCTCTGGCTGGATCGGCGAAAAGCGCGGGTCGTTGGTTGAGGCGCTGATGGCAGCGTCGGTTGTTGCCTCGATCAGTGGCATGACGGGGAGAGGGTACCCTATGCATCCCCGCAATGACCTTTCACCATTTGAGATGGAATTGATGGTTACGAAGACGCCGGAGGGCGCGTTCAGCCTGCTGCTCGGCGGTGATGGCCGAGGGGCGTCCTTCGCCATTGAGAGATAGCGGGTTACGACCTCGCGTGAAAGTTTTACTAGAAAAGTACCCTCCTCGAGAGTATACAAAATCATCACCTTGAAAGATCCGCGATGACTTCAGTTATGCTGTCCCAATGGCGACCGTTCCAATAAAGCTTTCCACAGCCTATGCATCGCCACAGCGCCATCTTGCTGGGAATTGGTTGGCATAGTGCGTTCAAATCGGCCCGAGTCACCGTATCTAGCGCGCCGTTGCAGAGGGGGCACCTGCTCTCGGATAAGCTGAGGCTCACGGGAGGGGAGAGCTCCGCAAGCTGCCCTCTGATCGAGTGCGACTTCACGAGGATCGAGGGGATGCCCCTCCGAAGCGCGACCCTGTGCAACTCGACGTCCCTCGTGAGCAACGTGCGGCCGTCTGCAACGGCCAATTCGAGCAGATCAGAGTCTTGCAGCTCCGGGAGGTAGGAGGTGTCGCATCCAAGTATGCGCAGCCAGCGGACGAGCTTTCCAAGCATGGCGTCCGCCAGGAAGCGCATCATTACTGCTCCTCAGGGAAGCTCCCCACGATATACTCAAGGATTTGATCGGAGGAAATTATGCCCACCACCTTGGACGATTCGGTCACGACCAAGGCAGGGATCTTTTCCTTGAGCATCGTCTGAGCGACGGCGCCCAAGCTGCTGTCGAGATCTGTAGTCGGGTAACCAGCCTTCATCGTCGCGCCTATCGAGAGCTGTCTTATCCTCGCCTTCTGGTGCTTCTCTGGAACGTACTTGTGGAAATCTATCAGCGAGTTCAGCGCCTCGGCCTCCCCCATGGCGCCCAGGAGCCGCCCGTCCTCATTCAGTATAGGTATGATTGGGACGCTGGCATCCAGAATCAGCTTCCTGGCCTGTATCACGCGGTCATGCGAACGCAGCGTGGGGAACTTGCGCTTTATCAGGCCGGATATTGGCACGTCCTTCTCAAGCACGAAGCGGAGCATGCTGCGTTTCATGACGATTCCAAGGAAAGTCTCCCCGAAGAACATAGGAAGGCAGCTGGCGTTCTGCTCAAGCATCATCTTTGCGGCCTTCCGGATCGAGGTGTCGTTGGAGGCGGAGGCATTGAAATCCTTCATGAATCCGGAGATGTACAGCGACTCGGGCGCAACTGCGCGCAGTCTCTGGGCGCCAATCCTGAAGAGGATGTCCCTGTATGAGATCGACCCGACCATCTTTCCGCCCTCGTCTATGCAGATGCTCTCGTATTCCTGCTCGTTCAGTACGTCCAGAGCATCGAGAAGTGGCCGGTCCTTGTCAAGTACAGGCACGTCCTTTGAGATGATATCGCTCAATTTCATTTAATTTGCCTCCCTAGCTATAATCTTCACGAAATCGAATTTTGTAAGCATCCCGGCGAGGTCCCCCCGCTCGTCGATGACAGGCATCCCGCCTATCCCGTTGTCGAGGAGCATCCCCGCTGCAGAGGCTGCATCGGACAGCATGTCCACCACGAGAGGATCCCTCGTCATGATGTCGTCTACGGTCGGCAGCAAGTAAACGCGGCTCGGCGCCTGTTCGTCGTCGTATGCCGCCTCGCCCCTGTGGGGGCCGCTGCCAGACCGGTAGTTGCGCAGGAACGAGAGGTCGGTTTCAGTAACTATTCCTACTGGCTTTTCGCCTTCCACCACAACTATGCGGTCGGTATGGTACTCCTGCATCAGGTCGACCGCCCTTAGGGCGGTGTGACCGCCATGAAGCACCGGAACGTAATCCCTCTTCGACGCGACGTCGCTTACCTTATACTTGCCAGCATAATGCTCATAGAAAAAGCGGGTGAGGTCGGTCTTTGTGATTATGCCGACAAGCGCACCGCCCTCCTCAACGACCGGAAATCCGCGGATGTTCTCTGAGACCATCAGCCTGGCAGCATCGATTATGGGCGTGCCCTCGTTGATGACCTTGATAGGGGATCTCATGACCTCCTGGATCGATATCGATCCGAGCTCCCTCGCCCTCATCCTGTAGTTGCTGAGGCCCACCACGACATCCTTCTTGGCCAGCATGCCTATCGGCGTGCTCCCATCAACAACGACAAGACGGCTGATTCGCTCCCTGAGGAAGATGTTCCTTGCGTGAGCTATTGTGTCGCCCTTGCTGACAACCCTGACAGGGCTTTGCATAAGATCCTTGACCGTTGTTTCCATTTTTATGCCTCCAATTTGAATAACAAACATCTGCGCCTGCATGCGCCGCCTTTTGAACCGACATGCATGAGACCTGCAATAAGGGCGCCCGGATGCGCCTTGCAGAACATATCCCAAAATAGGCGTGCAGTTGCCATGTGTCGATTCACCCATTTTGCGCGGTTATATCCACCCTAGCCTAACCGGCACTCCTCGCACAAGAATTGGCCATTTGCTTCGCTCAACGTGTCTGACCATTCCTCGCAACTGTCGCAGAATCCCGCCAGTACATCATCTCTCTTGGAGGAGACGAGGCGATTCTTCGATGCCTCAGTAAGGATCTCAACCAGTTCGGGCGCGGTGGTCAAGATGTCCCTAGACGTCACTATTCCAACCATGTTGCCTTTATCCACGACGACCAGCCTGCGTATGCGGTATTTGGCCATCTTCCTCGCCGCTTCCATGATGTCAGAACGTGGATCGACCACTGAGACTGGGGAGGACATGATGTCCCGAGCCAATGTCGTCTCTGGATTAAGGCCTCGCGCAATGACACGCTCGACCAGATCCATCTCTGTGATGATTCCAAGAGGTCGGTCGTTCCGAGTTATTATGACGGAGCCAATCATGTTTCCGCTCATGGCGACGGCAATCTGACGGGTGTTTGATGTTTCAGGCAGGGTAATGAGCTTCTTTGTCATGACGTCTCCAACAACTACTCTAGCGCGGATGCCGACCATTTGCAGCCCCAAGCATATATTCGGTCAGCCTCTATTTATACCCTTGAGAAGATCATAGAGAGGCCCCTCCGGGGGGTATAGCTGCCAAAAAGTCGCCTTCGGGTATCGATTTTATGATCGGAGCGATGTCGGGCCCACCCTTCTCGGCGAAGAGGTCCTTCAGTTTGCGGACGAGGGCGGTCCCTTCGAGCTCACCGGGCTTCAGCTGGGTGTAAACAGTTGCATTGGAACTGACGTATGGGTCGTTGCCGACGATTACCTTGTAGCCCTCTTCGTTTATCATGACGCCCATCCAGACCGAGAGGGGTATATTCCGGACATAATTGCGGCTTCCATATATCATAAACGCGCCTTTGCCGATATACTCGCCCGAAGGCGGCGACTTTGATACCTGCTCAGAATTGACCCAGTATCCGTCCGCTACGCCGACGCCGGCCTTCCATGACTTGGAGAACGAAACGGCAAACGAAACGGCCTCATCCTTAGTCTCGTTGGGGATGGCCTTCCCTTCAGACTTGACTATGACCACTGATCCTCCGGGCATGTCGGCGTGTGCGAAGACATCACTCTGCCCCATGTGCTTCTTGAATAGGACCTCGTTCTGCGTGGCATCGCGACCGCCTATCATCAGGAATCCTTGGGTGGAGCGTGTCCAGCGGAACTTCTCAAACCATTCCTTTCTCAAGGCACGGGCAATTACAACCTGCTTGACCTTCGACAGGCCTGCCCGAGCATTGGCAATCTTGCTTTCCGTCTCGGAGACGGCTGTCTTCAGCCCATCTAGCTTCTGGGCGGCTTCCTTGGATTTGGCAAAGAAGCGCTCTGCGTTTCCGGTCGCGCTCAGCTTGAAGTCCAATTCCAACTCCCTTTCGCCGATGACAACGCGGGCCATGCCCCGCGACTTGTCGATGCTCTTTAGGGCGATGCAGGGAGGGGACCTTATCTCGGACCAGTCCTTTCCTGACCTCCGTGCGCCAACTATCGCGCTGATCAGCGCCTGAACGTCTGCCATGTGGCTGAGGATCAGTTTTCCATCGGCTGTTGATTCGACCTTCTGCTGCTCCATCGCCGCAATGTGGGCGATCTGTCTTGCAAGGATCGCCTCGAGGCTCTTGATATCCTCCTCGATGGGAGAGCGCCTCTTCGAATCGATCACTTCCCTTGAGATCACAGCAAAGTATTCATCGATGGCCTCATTGAAGGCGGGGTAGCATCTCTTCTCGTTCTTAATGGACAAGAAGTCGACCGGCAGGACGTTGACATATTTGTCCCCCTCGAGGACTATGCACGGCTTCAGGGTGCCCGAGGCGGCCTCGTCGATAATCGCGGAGGCGCTCTTGGCGAATAGTGCCAATGATTGCTCATCAAGGCTTGAGGCGGGTGAGTTTGCGTCCAGCAGGGACCTGTGGAGAGCCTCCTCTGCCACCTCCGGCGGGAGGTTGAACGCCCGTGTTGTCGCCCGGATGAGGTTGACATTCTGCGAACGCACGGCGTCAAGAGGCAGATCGCCGGAGCGCAGGTCGTGCCCCCGCTGGGGCGGCGGGAGGTACCTGACGCCGAGCCTCAGGGTGCGGTCCTTCATTGACCGGCTCTCCAGAGCGAATCTGATGATGCCGGCCTCATCAGTGACTATTACGTTGCCGTCCCCGAAGAGCTCGAAGTATGTCCAGCACTTCCCCTCGCTGGAACGCGTCTCGAGGCACAGTATCCGGTCGAAATCAACCTGTCCCACAGACTCGATCTTGGAATCGTTGAGAAGCTTCCTCAGGTTTGAGGCACGTGAGCTTGGCTTGTCGGGAATCGGGTACTTGAAGCGGGTGATGTTGGCGCGCATCCCCGGCGTCACGATCAGCGCGAGCGGCCCGTCCCTTGCGTGTGCCTTGAAGAGAAAGTCGCCGGTATCCAGCTGGTAGACGTTTTCTATGCGAGCACTTATAAGGGCGGAACTAAGTTCTTTTACCGTAGCGAGGATGTCAAGTGATGTCAAACAAAGCTTCAATGCCTCCGCCTCCTAAACCAAACGGCCTCTACAGAAGGATGTATTACATCAGGGTTCTATTTGCGATTATCGGCGGCATAGTCACTGGAGTCATGAATTTAACGGGCATTACTGGGCTCTCATTTGGTATATTGCTCTACGTCGTAACCTACATGCTCTTCAGATATGGGATACCATCGTTCACTCAGATAACCGAGGTAAAGAAGTTCTACCTGACTGGAGTCTTCTCGTTCTTCCTCATCTGGTTCGTGTTCTGGGTAATCTCGATCAATATGCTTTATCCGGTGACTGCCTAGGCTTCTTTCTAGGCGCAACGTCGAAGGAGACAGTGTCCTCAGCCTCAGGTGTCTTGGCTACTGCCGGCTGCTCGTCCTTGAGGGGATAATCGGGGTATGAGGATTTCAGCTCGGCCAATGTCTTCGAGGCGATCTCCCATGCGATCAGAAAGCCGCGCTCGTAGTCGTCGGTGGTTGTCCGGTAGGCCTCCTTCCGGAACGTCTCAGAGAGCGCGGAGATCTCAGCAGGGCTGCTCTGCCGGTAGAGCTTCACAAATAGAGAGCTGAGGTCGCGCTCCTTTGCCGACGTATATATCCCCCTCAGGGCATCGTAGAAGCCTCTGCCCGGCTCCCCGAGCGCCAGCACCTTCTGCCTCAGCGGCTGCAGGTCCTGCTCGGCCCTCGGGAGGCTCTTGAAGTAGACGTACCGGACGGCCTGGGAGGCGGCGGCTTCGTGCTTATGGAGGGCGTCGTACACTGACATCGAATTACCACTCGGCATTTTTATTTGCAGCATATGGCTTAAGAAGACTTCGATGTGATGGGATTTGAAGCAGGGCGACCTTGTCGAGGCTATTCGGGTCCTTGAAACGGACCTCCCGGGGGATGTCGAGGCTTCCCTGAGGAGGTGCGAGGCGGAGGAGGAGGGTAACGCAAAGGCGGTGCTCTCAGCCATCCTCGAGAATGTCAGATATGCAAGGGAGAATGGCATACCGATGTGCCAAGATACAGGCACGCTCATATTCTTCGTAAGCGGGGCGCCCGATGCATCGAGGGTCTATGAGGTTATCGAAGGGGCCTTGATCAGGGCAACGGAGGAGGTGCCGCTCAGGCCTAACACGGTGAGCCCCCTCAGCAGGGAGAACGAGGGGAGGAATCTCGGGAGGGGAAACCCGATCGTGCATTTTGAGCGGGCCGGAAAGGCTGACGGCAGGGTGGAGATCGGCATAATGGCAAAGGGGGCCGGCTCCGAGAACGTCAGCAGGAGCTACATGCTCGACCCGGATCAGGGGGCAGACATGGTCAGGAGGGCGGTGCTGGATGCGGTCAAGGCCGCAGGCCCCAAGCCGTGTCCGCCCATCGTGGTGGGCGTCGGCATCGGGGGCAATCTCGAATGGTCGGGGTACCTCGCCAAGAGGGCCCTTATGAGGCGGCTTGACTGCGAGTCGGATGACAGGCAGGCGGCGCAGCTCGAGAGGGAGATCCTGTCCGACGTCAACGCTCTAGGCATAGGACCGATGGGCTTCGGCGGCAAAAACACCGCGCTTAAGGTGAATGTCGAGATGGGGCACTGCCACACGGCCAGCCTGCCGGTCACTGTGAACATACAGTGCTGGGCACTGCGGAGGGTAGTCGCCGAGTGGCAAGGAGGGAAGTTTAGGGTATGCAGGTGAGGGGCATGAGGGCACCGTTGAGGCTTGGAACCGAACTTTCTGAGGGGCAGGTCCTCGAGCTGGCTGCCGGCGATGTGGTTTACCTTACAGGGAGGCTGTACACGATGAGGGACCAGGCACACATCAAGGCGCTGCAGCTTCTCAGGTCAGGGACCGGACTTCCCTTCGACCTGAAGGGCGGGACGATCTACCATTGCGGACCGCTAATGAGGGGGGACACGGTGGTATCGGCGGGACCGACCACCAGCATGAGGATGGAGCGCAGCGAGCCTGAGGTCATCGCGAGGACTGGCCTGAGGGCGATAGTCGGGAAGGGCGGCATGGGCCAGAAGACGGCGGAGGCGCTCGTGAAGAATAAGGCAGTGTACATGGAATACCCGGGCGGCGTCGGGGCTCTTGCGGCTAGGGCATCAGGGAAGGTCAAGAGGGTCTTTTGGAGGGAGCTCGGCGACCCGGAGGCGGTCTGGGAGATACCAGTCAAGGATTTTGGTCCCTGCTTTGTGACGATGGATGCTCACGGCGGGCTGATGAGGGCAAAGCGGCAGTAACAATCAGGCAAAAGATAGGACGAAAGATGGCTGAGCGACTATATAAAAAAATAATTTTTTGAGGTAAATGGATCGCTCAACTCTTCTCAGTTTTGCCAGTTACCTTGATCTCTATCGTCGAGACGTTCTTAGGTGGCTCTCCAATCCTCTCGGTGTCGATCTTCACAATCTTGCTGACTGTGGTCCCCTTGAGGAATTTGTTGCTGACGACTTCTGCTACATCGACTGCTCTGGATATGGCTCGCCCTCTTGCCTTGATTGTGATGATGCCGCTCTCGGTCATCTGCATCAAGGCAGCCATTGCATAGCTCATTATTGGTTTCTTGCCGACCAAAATTACGTCTCTGGGCATTGCCGGTCGTACTGTCATTGGTGCCTCCTCGGCCACATTGTTCACCTCCGAAGTCAAAGCTTCGGCATCCAATAGTTTATCAGTTTCACCTTTTAAAGCTTTGACTAGCACGTGAGGGGAGATGGAGAAGAGGAGCATAATCAGGGATTACGATGCCTCGGCACCCATCTATGACGCCAGGTACTCCGATGAGCAGATGATCAAGATAGGGTTCGTTTTAGGCAGGGCGAAGCCGGAAGCGGGCAGCCTGATCCTTGACGCGGGCTGCGGCACAGGGATGTTGTTCAGGAGCCTAGGCGCGGCGCGGCGCATAGTAGGGGTGGATGCGTCCCTTAGCATGCTAAGAGAGGCGCGGAAGAGGGCACCGGAGAAGGCAGATCTGATCCTAGCAGACGTCGAAGCGCTGCCGATAATCGACGGGTGCTGCGACATGGCCTACTCGATCAGCGTAGTCCAGCTCATCGACGATCCGAAGAGGGGGATAGAAGAAGTCATGCGCGTCCTGAAGGAGGGGGGCATGGCTGCAATAAGCATCCTGAGGAAGTCGCAGAAGATCAGGGAGGTCGCCGAGGCTTACGGCGAGGAGCTCCAGTTTATAGATTCGGACAGTATGAAGGACGCATTCATCGTGGGCAGGAAGCCCGGGCGGACAGATGGCGCGGATTAGTGCGAAATTTTTATAATAAGGATGCCACTCGATAGGATTGGTGTCATAAATGCGAAGCGAGCCGATCAGGCTACTCAACAAATCCCTGCATAACCAGATACTTGTCAAGCTGAAAGACGGGCACGAGTATGTTGGCAATCTGCAAAAGTATGACCTTACGATGAATCTGATACTTACCGACGCGGTCGAGAGCTTGGACAATACCGACTCGCCGCATGCGAAGTATGGAAAGATCCTCGTAAGGGGAAACAACATACTGTACATAAAGACCGTTGGTCCATAACAAGGACCACACCGGTTTTTTGAGACGCGGGGCATATACAGCAGATTATCCGCAGTAATATCGGGATTAGAAAATAATATTAACTAGTAATTTATCCTAAGGCATGATTGTTTACGGAGGTCGCTAATTTGACCGGCAGGAACGTCATAATAGAAAACCTTCAGCAGCAGCCGATAGAGTCCCACATGGTTGAGTTTGTAGAGAGGAAGGGCCTTGGCCACCCGGATTACATTGCAGACAGCCTATCCGAGGAGCTTAGCCTAGAGCTGTGCAGGGAGTATAGCAAGAGGTTCGGCACGATACTCCACCACAATGTCGACAAGGTGCTACTCGTCGGCGGTGAGGCGAGACCGGTCTTTGGCGGCGGGGAGGTCATCTCGCCCATTTACATAGTAATGTCGGGAAGGGCGACCACCGAGGTTGACAGCAACGGTGCCAAAGAGAAGATCCCTGTTGGCAGGATTGCGGTCGAGTCTGCGAAGAGGTGGCTCAAGAGCAGCATAAGGAACCTCGACACGGAGAGTCACGTCATCGTGGATCACAGGATCGGAGACGGCTCGACTGCGCTTGTGTGCAATTACGATAACAAGAAGGGCAATGCGTGCGCGAACGACACGTCCTTTGGCGTCGGGTACGCGCCTTGGGACACCCTTGAGAACCTCGTCTTTGACGCGGAGAGGTTCGTCAACTCGGACTACCTCAAGAAGAGGATACCTGAGGTCGGAGAGGACGTCAAGGTCATGGGCCTGAGGACCGGAAAGGAGATCAAATTGACCATCGCAGCGGCAATGGTCTCCAAGAACATACCGGACATGAGCCACTACCTTTCGGTGAAGGCGGACCTCAAGAAGGCAATCGAGGACAAGATCACGTCCAAGTGCGAGATGCCTGTGGAGGTTTACCTGAACAACGCAGATATCCCGGAGAATGGGATAGCATACCTCACGGTGACGGGCACCTCTGCCGAGATGGGGGACGACGGAGAGACGGGCAGGGGGAACAGGTCGAACGGCCTCATAACTCCGCAGCGACCCATGTCTCTAGAGGCGGCCGCCGGAAAGAACCCGGTCAGCCATGTCGGGAAGATATACAACGTGATGGCGGCATCGATTGCAGACAGGGTTGCAAAGATCAAGGGCGTGAACGAGGCATACGTGAAGATCGTCAGCCAGATCGGAAGGCCCATAGACGATCCGCACATGGCGGACGTCCAGGTGGTATCCGAGGGCGGAATGCCGCTGACCAGCAACATGAAGGCGGAGATCGGTGCGATAATCGAGAGCGAATTCGGCAGCATCGACAAGGTGACCGAGTTGATCCTAGCCAAGAAGGTAACACTCTACTGAGGTTACCTCCACCTATCTTTTCTATAATCCTCGAAGAGCTGCCTTACCCTCCTTGGGCTGCTTCTGAAGTGTTCAGTGATAGCGCTCCTGCTTTTTGCCAGGGCGGCCAGCATGGAATCGCCCTCGATCACGAGCAGGCGGCCTATCCCCTCCCATTCGAGGTCGCTCAGCGTGATAATAGGGATCTCAAGTTCCATCATCTTGGCGGTCATTGCCTCCGACGGCCGCGACTCGGTTATCACGGCTGAGATGCCTGCTTTCTTCGTTGCGACGCCTATTTCGTCATCTAGCCGCTCAAGGTTCGCAACGGCTATGATCGAAAGGTTCTCGAATGCATCGGGAGAGCTTATGGCAGTAGCGCTCAGCGATGGCGAACGCTTGACGGCGAAACATCTGCCGGATGCGAGCCGCTCGATGGCTGCGGTGTGCCTAGAATTGACGTAGCGGGCGCCTTCCAGTTCTGCCCGCAGCTGCAATACTTCGCTCGACAGAGACTTGATCCGCCGCTCGAACTCATAGGAGTCCGGGAGTTTAGGTTTGATGGCGCCCAGCTTTGCCAGCCTCAGCTGGTTTCGAAGTTCCTCCAACTCGGCGTCCCGCGAGTTGAGCTGCCCGCGCAGCATGGCGAGCTCCGTTCGCGCGTCATCCAGCTTTGCCTCAAGGACCTTGATATGCACCCGCTCGGAGCCTCGGAATGGCTTCGGGGCCTCGCGGGGTTCCGGTGGCGGTGTGGCGGCCTGCGCGATCGCGTCGGTTATGCTCATCCCCCTGATAACTGAGGCCTTGACCTCGTCCATCTGGGAAGGATTGACGCTGTTCTTCGCATGGGAGATGCTCTGCTCGAGCTTATTCCTGTACGACGCGAATGCCTTGGCGGCAGCGGCAAGCGAGTCCCGCTGGTGGGTATCATCCGCCTTTATGGCCTGCTCCGAATTGTATACCTCAGCGATCGCGGACTTCTCGGATGTCTTGATCGACTGCTCGGGCGCGAAGAGGAGGGCGCTGTGCGAGGATGCCAGTTTGGTTACCATGAATGGAGGGGGGTTGACATCGGAGGCGAAGACCAATGCGCGACCCATATCAGCTATGGTGCGTGTGATCTGGCCGCGTGTGATCCCCCTTCCGCTTGAGAGGTGGATGATGCGCCCGTTCAGGTCCAGGGCGGCGAGACCGGTGACCATCCCCGGATCGACGCCTACTATGAGATACCTCTTGGAAGAGGGCGCCTCCGCCTTCCCGATTGGGACGAATTCGAATGATTTTGATTGGACCGGGCTGACCCTGACGTTGATACTCGATGTCCGTAGAGGGCGCACGAGACCATAGAGCGAGGTCCGGGGGGCGTAGACGTTGAATGTTGCCCCCACGATGCCATGGTCCCCCTTCTTGAAGGCGAGGTCAAAGTCCACGCCCTTGGAGGCGAGGGATGACCTGATCCGGTGGGTCAAGTTCAGGATTGCGCCCTGCATGCTCCGCTGGTACCTCCCTGCACTCATCCCGCCGGTGCCGAATTTCCTCCTCTTTGAGAGGGTGATCCGGGTCTCCGGGTCGAATATCCTGACGGAGTAGCCGATGCCCGCGGTGGCGGCAATGGCGCAGACCTCGGCCGAGCGGGATGGGGCGAGCTTCTCTCCAGAGGATTTGCCCAACCGCTTTCCTATGACAGAGAGCGGGATGAAGCCCGTTGCCGGCGATCCCGTAACCTGCACCAGCTCCGCGCCGTAGAGCCTGCTCACGAAGTGCCTGATCGCGCTCGCATCGCCTATCTCGAATATGTTGTCCAGCGCTATTGCGTCAACCTTGTGCGAATTCGCCATTTTTATGATGGCGTCGATCGAAACGGCATCACCCCTATGAACGATTTCGCCATCGTCCGTTATGACGGCCGCGAATGAATCGTATGACGGCAGCTTATCAATTCCCAGAATCATCTTATAACCAGACATGGCGAATCATCTAAAGATTTATATACTGCGTTACATATTAG
>MAGS01000081.1:0-21565 GCA_001717005.1 Candidatus Methanomethylicus mesodigestus
AGGCTGAAGGCGTGCAGCAAGTCGAGCAAGCTCATCAGGGACCTCGAGAGGCGGAGGCTGCTCAAGTGCGCCTACGAGAGGGAGGTCCAGGCGGAGGACAAGTCGGTCAGCAGCCTCTTCGGGCTGGAGGGGATAAGGAGGCAGGTGGAGGAGGAGATAGCCTCGATGGCGGGGGTCCCGCAGGGCAGCGTCTTCATAGACACCCCCTCGCTGCCGTCCATACCGTACCTCCACAAGCTCAGCCTCGACCCGATGGAGGTCCCGGTCCTGGAGGGCGAGGGCAGCAGCAGGAGGCTCCTCAAGGCGACCAAGGTCTCCAAGACGATACAGGTCCTCAAGGGCTTCGTCAACATCGTGAGGGTATACACGGAGTCCGAGCACAGGAGGAAGGTCGAGGGGGCGGCCGAGAAGGTCCTCGGCAGCATCCCGGAGTCCGCCAGAGTCTCTTACTGACGCCTGCGGGGCGCGGATTCCTAGCAGCCTGAGCCGCCGGGCGGCGGGCCGCTTACTTCTTGGCAGGCAGGTCCGAGACCGATAGCAGGAGCGGCAGGACCTCTTTGACGATCGCGGCGTGGACGTCCTCGACGGGCATGCTGGCGTCCACCACCGCGTAACCCATCCTGGCGGCGCGCTCGAGGAAGCGGGCCCGCACCTTGGAGAGGAAGGCGGCGCGCTCGAAACGCTCCCGCTGGCCGCCCTTCCTGGCGAGGGAGACCTCGGGGTCGATGTTCATGATTATTGTGAGGTCGGGCTTCAGCGCGAAGCGGTTTATGGATAGGACCCACCGCTCGCTGAGCCCCTGCGACGTCTGGTAGGCGACCGACGACTCGAGGTAGCGGTCGGAGACCACGATCCTCCCCGACTCGAGCCACCTGCCGATCAGGCGGCAGGAGTGGTCGACGCGGTCGGCTGCGAAGAGCAGCGCGTCCAGCGCGGGCAGCCCGTCCTGCTCGGCGAGATACCCCCTTATTACCGGCTCCACCCTGCCCTCCGGGTTGGGCTCCTTCGTCGCGACGGCGTCGAAGCCCTTCTCCCTGAGGAGACCGACCAGCATCTTGGCCTGAGTGGACGAGCCGGAGCCGTCCACCCCCTCCAGGGCAATGAATATGCCGCGCTTGATCGTGGGCATGCTTTGCTATTTGGGGGGCAGCGATTATATTTCTTGTCCCGGACCGCGCTTTGGCGCGGTGCCCGATCCGAGTGGCAAAAATTTAATTTGCCCGCATGCAAACGTGTCTGTATGCCCTACGACTTTAGCTTCGATCTGTCAAGCATACCAAGCACATTCTTCGCCGAGCTCGCCACCATCGCCAGCGAGAACAGCCTTCGCAGGAGGCTGGAGATGAGGACGCGCCACATGGCGCAGAACCTTACAAGGATCACGGGCATGGAGATGCCGCATACGCTGCGGCTGGTCGAGGACCTGGTCGATGTCTATTCGCAGAACTTTTCTGAGAGGAGGCGCTTTGAGGAGACCAAGAACAGGGCGCTCCTGCTGCCGCACTGCGCGAGGAAGTACATGGACAGCAGGTGCAAGGCGGCATTCAGCCCCGAGATCCCGTCCTACGCGTGCAAACAATGCTCTGAGGACTGCCTCATAAACGAGGCGACGAGGCTGGCAAGGGGGAGGGGGTACAACGTCTATGTGCTGCCGGGCGGTTCGTGCGTCAACGGAATCCTGAGGAAGAACAGCTACGAGGGGATACTCGGGGTCGCGTGCGCGCAGGAGGCACGGCTTGTTACAGAGGGGCTGAGAAGGATGGGCTTCTCAGGGCAGGCGATCCCCCTGACGAAGAACGGATGCGCCAACACCGACTTCAACGTGGAATTCCTTACCAAGATGCTGTAGGTTTCACAGAGAGAGACGGCAGGGGGGCTTCATTCCCGGCCATGGCAGCACTGCAATCAGGCGCCCGGCTTCTTGCCGCACTCCTCGATCATGCGTTCGATTACCTCTGCCATCTTCTTCAGTTCGCCTATGGACTCGTTCAGGTAGTCGATTCCATCCTCAGTTATCCGGTAGACCCGCTTCGCAGGGCCGCTGCCCACCATGTCCCAGTGCGAGACCAGGAGGCCGTGACGCTCCATCCTCCTGAGCGCCATATAGATGACCGGCTTCGCGACGTCCATGCCGAAGCGATCTTTGATGGACAGGCACAGGTCGCTCCCATGCGTCTCCTTTCCCTTCAGCAGGGACAGCATAGCGATGTGCATGATGCCCCTCAGCTGCGGGCTCCGGTGGCAGCAATTGCCCTCCGGCTCGCAATCGCCGCCCTCGCCGCAGTTGCAGCCATCCTCGCAGTCGCATTCCTGTTCACAGTCGCACATAGGTATCACAGTTATCTATATAACAAATGTATCTATTTATGCCTTGCCTGGCGGGGCGGTCGCGGAGCCCTCGGTCAGCGGCCGCTCCTTAGCGACCCCATCGGGAATGGCTTCCCGTGCCCGGGGTATACGGTGCCGATCCCCATCGGCCGCAGCCTCTCGATGCTGGCCTCCGCGGCAGCACGGTCGTCGATGATGGACCAGATATCGGGCTTGCCCACGTTCCCCAGCAGGTCGCCGCAGAAGAGCTCGCCCTCGGCGGTCAGGATGGCGATCGAGCCCAGCGAGTGCCCGGGCAGCCCGAGCACCCTGGCCCCAGGCAGGTACCCGGAGAGGTCGGACCGCTCGTCGAGGAACAGGTCCGGTTCGAGCCTGTCGGGTTCGCCCAGCCGGAACATCAGCCTGAAGGCGGCCCGCGACAGGGGGTTCCTCTTGCTCCGGTTCCACATCATGTCGCCCTTCTCGACCATCCCGGCGTCATCCCTGTGCATCGCCACCTTCGCCCCGTGCTTCCTGCGCAGGTGCGCGGCGTTGCCGGAGTGGTCGAAGTCGCCGTGGGTGAGGATTATCAGCCTCAGGTCCCCCGTGCGGCAGCCCGCCTCCTCCATCCTCCTCTCGATGTCACCGCGCTTGCCGGACGGGCCCGTGTCGATTAGGATGAAGCCGCCGGTGCCCCTGACAAGGTAGCAGTTGACCGAGACGTTCAGGATGAAGGGCAGGGTGATGGAGGTTATCTCCGCCATTGTGAGGGCCCCCGTTCGCGATAACAAGTCATCCTTGTCGCATCGCGGCTTAAAGCTTCTTGCGGGCGGTCGCCGGGGCTACATTTTTATCGAGCGCGAAGGAGGTTACGCTATGGTCAAGGCTCACGGCGGCTGCGCAGGGGGGGCGAGGCGGGATGGCCAGGGGACGCTGGCGGGCTACGTCTCCAAGGGCCCCGCAAAGGAGGCGCTGGCGGTCGTTGCGGACCACCGGGAGAACGGGACGCCCTTCGTCGAGGAGCTGCGGAGGCTCGGCGTGGAGCTGGAGTTCAGGACGCTGAAGGTCGGCGACTACATCATCTCTGACGAGGTCGCCGTCGAGAGGAAGACGCTCAACGACTTCGTCAGCTCGATAATAGACAGGAGGCTCTTCGAGCAGGCAAGGGCGATGAAGGACGCCTACGCCCGCCCGCTGCTGCTCATAGAGAACGGGGAGACGGTGGAGCGGGGCATCTCGAAGGAGGCGATGAGGGGGGCGCTGCTCAGCGTCATACTGGACATCGGGGTGCCGGCGCTGGTCGGAAGGGACACCAGAGACGCGGCGGAGACGCTCGTGGCTGTGGCGAAGAGGGTCCAGAGGGGGCCCCCGGACGGGCTCTCGATAAAGGACAGGAGGAAGCCGCAGACCCCGGATGGGGAGAGGGAGTACGTCGTGGCAAGCCTCCCATTCGTCGAGTCGACGCTGGCAAAGCGCCTGCTGGCGGCGTTCAAGTCGGTGGAGGGGGTATTCACCGCGAGCGAGGAGGATCTTCAGCAGGTGGACAAGATAGGCCCCAAGAAGGCGAAGAGGATAAGGGAAGTAGTCTCGGGCGAGTACGGGAAGAAGCCCTGATGCTACTTCTTCTCCCGGCGGACCCGGTCCAGCAGGTCGTATAGGGAGGTCATGGTCTTCGAGAGGTTCCCCAGCTCTTCGGGGTCGTCGCTCTCGGCGATCTTCATCTTGATCCGGGAGATCTTCTGCAGCACTATTGCCTCGAGCTCGGATGACGCCTCCTCCTCTGCCTTCACCTTCTCCACCTCGTTCGGCTTGGCGAAGACGGCCTTCCTGCCGCAGCCGGGGCAGATTATCTCGCCGTCGGTGAGCTTGAAGAGCGGGGTCTTGCAGTCGGGGCACGAGTGGGAGAGCATGGTGGAGCCGCCCCTGAGCAGCTCTGCCATCTTCTTGACGTTCTCGTCCTTGTCGCCCATCTCTGGATCACGAGTAAAAATAATATAAGTAGGATTATATGCTATTTGCTGGTACTAGGGTGGCCCAAATGGTCGATGACAAAATGGCGCAGGCGCTAAACGTCCTCCAGAAGATAGCTGAGGACAACGGTGTGCCGCGGAACATAAGGAGGTCGGCAACTGACGCTATGAAGGTCCTCCAAGGTAAAACTTACACGAGCGCCGTCAAGGCATCGAATGCGATAAGCATACTTGAGGAGTGCGGCCAGGACCCGAACATGCCGCTCTTCGCGAGGACCGCCATCTGGCAGGCGATCAGCGTCCTCGAGCAGATCAAGGACTGATCTGACGGCTGCCGGGCGCATCTCCAATTTTTGGATTTTCTGTAAAGGCAGCGTGCAGCGCTCCGCAGGGGCGGCAGAGGGTGCATTTGAAGCGGGGGCTATGGCTTCCTTATGACCGAGAGCGCCTCGGCGCATGCGCCGCTGTGCCCGGCGACCAGCGAGACCCTCTGCTTCAGGTCAAGGGGGCAGTCCAGCGCGTTCCCCGACAGGTCCAGCACGGTGCCGCCGGCCTCCTTCAGGATAAGGAGCGCCGCGGCTATGTCGGTCACCCTGAGCTTGCCACGGTTGTCCGCGTAGAGGTCGAGGGCGCCGCTGGCGACGTAGCTGAGCTCGATGGCGGCAGACCCCATGTTGCGCACGTGCTTGGCGGCAACGCAGAGCGCGGCCATCTCCATGAACTTCTCGCGGTTGCCCATGACGTTCAGGTCGACGCCTATGAGGGCGGAGCCGAGCGGGGAGGCGCCGTTGACCCTTATCCGGCGGCCGTCCAGGAGGGCGCCCCTGCCGCGCTCGGCGGTGAAGAGCCTGCCTGACGGGAGCTCCAGCACCGCCCCGGCGTAGACGTCGCTCAGCATTGGGCCGTCGGCTATGGCGACGGATATAGAGTAGAAGCTTATCCCCCTCGTGGCGTTGGTGGTGCCGTCGATTGGGTCGAGCACCACGAGCGGGTAGTCGTCCGCGCCGAAGCGCCTCTCGCCGAGCTCCTCGCTGACCAGGCGGCCTCGGAAGCCGGCCCCCTCGAGGTGGGCGACCGCTGCGGCCTCGGCGGTGGAGTCGATGACCTTGGTGTAGTCGCCGCTCGCGCCCTTCCTCAGGACCTGCGCCGCGGTCTCCGGCGGCAGGGCAGAAATGGCATCACGCTCGGCGGCGCATATGCAGGTAAGAAGATTTAGAGCCATAGCTGTAAGAATATATGTAAGCATTTTTAAATTAGTAGGAACGGGCGGGGGTTGCCAAGCCAGGTCAAAGGCGTAAGGCTCAGGACCTTATGGCGAAGGCCTTCGTGGGTTCGAATCCCACTCCCCGCACTATTCTGCTTCTCCGCGGCGCCGCGGCCGGGGCGGCGACCGGCGGGCTACGGGCAGGGCGGCCGAGCCCCCTTGAGAAGTCTTTTATCATACATGCGACCCGATGTCACCAGCAGGGCCATCAAGCGGACGCCCGCTCTTACCGTGGTGCTTTGAGATGTGTCAATGGTGCATGAAGCATGGTGCCGGCGGAAAGTGGTACATGAACGCCAGGAACTACTCGAACGAGCTTGCGGACAGCATCCAGGCGAGGGAGTACCTGACTGAGCAGTGGAAGAACTTCGAGCAGGTTTACATCAGGAAGGTCATGGGAATATCGTCCATCGACCTGGGCTACAAGCTGCAGATGCCGATAATAGGTAAGGTCCTGCGCTGGCAGGTCGAGAAGATGATCCACAGCGACGCCAAGGGCAGGAACCCCACGAGGGCAGACGGCCACTTCGGCCAGGTGATCCCGCTGGAGGACGCCAAGGCGATCCTCGGCAACCTTGCGGCGGAGCCGATAATTGAGAACTACTGCATGTGCAGGTGGATGCAGCGGGGGATCAAGGAGGCGTGCTGCATAAACTTCGGCAACCTCTCGGGGGTCATCGAGAAGCTCCCCCGGTTCATACCGAAGAACAACGTCTACAAGCTCGACCGGGAGGAGGCGATCAAGAGGCTGGAGATGCACAACAGGAAGGGCTACGTCGCATCGGTCTGGTTCCAGCCGGTCCCCTACATCAACGCGATCTGCTCATGCGAGAACCCGGAGTGCGGCGGCATGCGCCTGAGGAACGACTTCGGGCTGCACACGATCTACAAGGCAGAGTACGTCGTGCAGATTGATGCCGAGGCCTGCAAGGGCTGCGCGCTCTGCGTCGCCAAGTGCCAGTTCGGGGCGCTCAGGTTCATACCGTCCCTCAAGAGGGTCATGGTCGATGCCGAGAAGTGCTGGGGCTGCGGGGTCTGCAGGCACATGTGCAGGCAGGATGCCCTGAAGATAGTGCCCAGGGAGGCGGTCCCGGCGGCGAGGGGGAGGTTCTAGGGGGTATTGGCATGGGGAGCCCAAAGGTGAAGGTGGACTACTCGAAGTGCGGCGAGAAGGGCAAGGTCGACCCAAGGGACTGCGGCAAGTGCCTCCGCGTCTGCGACCCGGCGATATTCATCATGCACGAGCCGGTGGGGGTGGATCAGGACTACATAGACCCCCAGATGTGGAGGATCACCCCGGTCTGGCTCTCGCTATGCACTAGGTGCATGAAGTGCGTCGAGGTGTGCCCCGAGAAGGCAATAACGGTCGACTAGATGCGCGGATGCGGATGCGGATGCGGAGGGGGGCGCATGGCCCCGCTCAGAACTTCTTCACGAGGTACTCCGCCACGCCGTAGCCCACCATCCCTTCGTACTCGTACCGGGCGAGAGGCTCATAGAGCACCGAGAGGCGCTTCCCGTCTTCGGATTGGAACGGAAGGGCGGCCTGGCGGACCGCCATGGCTGTGACCTTGTGGGACCCGCCCTCCTTGTCGGTGAGGACCATCCTTAGCGATTTGGGCGGACCGGCCTCGGCGAACTCGGTCTGTATCTCGGCCTTGACGAGCGGCACGTTCCTCCCCTTGAGGTGGATGAAGCCCGCGTCGACCTCGCCCTCCGGGACCACGAGCTTCGTGACGTTGAGGGCATACTCTTCGGAGAACTGGCACGTGAGCCAAACCCACATCTTCGGGGCGTTCCAGTCCCTCACCCCCCACGAATGGTCCCGCTCGCCCATGCCCTTGACAAGATACTCGGAGCCGCCTATGCTGAGGGCGCCGGTGACCTTCCCGAACTGCTCGAGGTGCTCCGATGCCACGCTCTGCGAGATCTGCTCCTTGATGCCGCTCACGCACTCGCGGTAGTTGAAGACCTTGTTCACGCACTCGAACCCGATGGAGAACGAGACCTTCACCGGGTCCGGCTTCGGCCCGCCCAGCCTCGCGAGGTAGCCGTTGAAGTTCAGCGCCCACTTCTTCTCGGGGAGTATCTTCACGAACGATAGCCCCTTCGCCTTCAGGGCGGAGTTGGCCATGGGCTCGTTGTCCTTCATGCCGACCAGCGAGCCGTCCGGGAGCAGGAAGCAGCAGAAGACATTCTTCTCATTCCTGTTGGGCTTGAGCCCGATCCTCATGAATGCGAATATCTCATTCTCCCTGTCGTAGAAGTTGAAGTAGAAGCTCTCGTTCCATTCTGGGTGGCTTCCCACCGGATGTATGATGTCTGTGCTCAACGCTCACTCCTCCAATAGATAGATCACGCCGTCGTTACCGTCAACGGTTATCCTCTGCCCGGTCTTGAAGATCTGCTTTGCGCCCTTCACGGCGGTGACGGCGGGGATGCCGTACTCCCTCGAGACGACCGCGCCGTGCGAGAGTATGCCGCCGGTCTCTGTTATGAGCCCCGCGAGCTGGGAGAAGACCGGCGTCCAGCCTGGGTCTGTGTTGGAGGTAACGAGTATCTCGCCGCTCCTGACGGTGCGGATCTCGTCTATGGACTCCACGACCCTGACGGGGCCGGTCGCGACGCCCGGGCTCGCGGACGTGCCGGTGACCTTTAGGATGTTGCCCTTGAGGACCAAGGTGTCGTCGAACTCCACCCTGCCCTTGAGGAACTTCGGCGGCAGGACGTCCTTGTACTTCTCGAACTCGGCCCTCCTCGACGCGATCCCCGCATTCATGCCGGGCAGCTCGCCCTTTGCCACCGCGAAGGTCTCCTCCTTGGAGAGGAAGAATATGTCGTCCTGCCGGACGATGATGCCCCGCCCGGCGAGCCTGCGGCCGTACTCCATGAATATGCGCCTCTGGCGGCTTATGATGTGGTCCAGGTAGAAGCGCTGGTTCTCGCGGAATATGAGGTAGGTCTGGGCGAACTTGAGGATTATATTGAAGATGCGCTTCTTGAAGAAGCCGAAGCTGACCTTGGATATCCTGCGGCCGATCTCCTTCTCGGCCTCGAGCCGCTTCGCGACGGTCTCCCGCTCCATCCGCTCCACGTCGATGTCCGGGGCGGCGGAGAGGGACTTGAGTATGTCGACCACGAGGGCAGGGTCGTCCGCCCACCTGGGGAAGTACATCTCGCGGGTGTGCGACCGGTGGCCGTATTCCTTCAAGAAGAGCCCGAACTTCTCCCTGAATTGCGCCATCGAGGGGCTGGACCGGAGCTCCCCGAGGAACTCTGCCGCCGGCTTCGACTGGATCGCCCCCATTATGGCAGGGTCTTCCCTGACGGACCGCGCCAGGACTATGAGGGCGTTGTTCGTCATGATCGTCTTGTTGTCCGGAAGCCCGGAGACGACGCTCGCGTAGAGCGCGCCGGTCGTGTCCCCCGCCCAGTCAGTGAGCCACCGCTTTGCCATCAGGTTCATGCCAATGCTGTGCGTGACCATGCCGTACCTTATGAGCCGGAAGTGCTTGAGGAACGCCTGCACCATCGAGGCGTACTCGTCGTATAGCGCCTGGTCGGAGAGCGCGGTGAGATCCAGCGCGTCGAACCGCTCCATCTTCCTGAGGAACTCCGACGCCCACCGCCTGTAGGCCTTGTCCGTCTTCGTGATCATGCCGTCCGAGTCCTTGAAGGCGATCCTCACCTCGGACCAGGCGCGCCGCAGCGCCTTCGTCTTCGCGTTAGCTATCCGCTCCTGGTCCTTCTCGGGGAAGTAGTTCAGGAGCTCCTTGGTACGCGAGAAGCGCGGGTTGAACGTGAAGACGCCCTCCAGCACCGCCGCGTTGAAGTATATGTGCCCCTTGTGGAGCCTGAGGAGGTCGAGCCCCTTCAGCTCCCAGTACCCCATCACAGAGTAGCCCTCCTCGAGGACGTACTTGGAGAGCCACTCGCCCAGCCACGAGTAGAAGAGCGGGGAGGTGACGTCGGACCAGTACTCGTCGCCGTATGCCCTCGTCCAGAGCGTCTCTTCCCCCTTTGCGAGCGTGGTTATGGGGCGCGACTGGAGGATGGATATACTGCCGCCGCCTATGGCCCACTCGATGTCCTGGGGCGAGCCGAAGTGCGTTTCTATACTCGCGCCCATGGATGCAAGCTCCTTTGCCTGGAGGTCGGTTATTGATGGGGCGGACTGCCTCTGCTCCTCGACCGCGGCCGGCTCAGGCGCGGCAAGGTACACGGCGTTCGCCTTCCGGCTTATCCGCCGCTCCTGAAGGTCGAGGCTGCCCTTTGCGATCACGAACCGGTCCGGGGTGACGAGCCCAGACACTATCGCCTCGCCGAGCCCCCAGCTCGACTCGACGATGATGGACGACTCGTTTCCGGAGACGGGGTCGCATGTGAACATGACGCCGGATGACGAGGCGTCGACCATGGACTGGATGACGACGGCGATCCCTCCCCCGAGCTGGGGGGCGCCCGCCTTGTGCCTGTAGGAAATCGCGCGCTCGTTCCAGTAGGAAGCCCAGCATTGCTTGGTCTTCTCCGCAAGCTCCCCAGGCCTGACGCTCAGGTAGGTGTCCTGCTGCCCCGCGAAGGATGCCTCAGCGAGGTCCTCCGAGACGGCGGATGACCGCACAGCCCAGAGCGCGCCTGCGGTGGGCGCGGCGGCAGACGCTATCGCCTCCAAGAGGGGCGGCGCCATCTGCCCCGAGGCTATGGCGGACTTGATGCGGGAGGAGCACTCGGAGAGCGCCTTCTCGTCGTCTAGATTGGCGGCGGAGAGGAGGCGCTGGATCTCGGCCCTAAGCGAGTTCGAGTCAAGGAATCGCTCGTACTCGACCACGGGCACCACGAAGCCAGCGGGGACCGGGAACCCGGCCGCGTGAAGCGCCATCAGGTTGGCGGCCTTCCCGCCCACGGCCTGTGCGTCCGCCTGGCCGGATGACGCGAGGCTGGTGAGTCGGCTTGGAAGATTTCCCATGGAGTACATCAACGGCTGTCGTTAGACGTTTCGAGAGATTTGTTCGTCAGTGTTATTATATATTGCTGGAATGGGGGGTCACTTAAGGACTTTCCCGGTCTTGAGGTACCAGATGTAGAGGTCCAGCTCGGCCTGGGTTGTCCCGAGCTTGGCTGCGATGGCGGAGAGGAGGAGCTCGATCTCGAGGTACCGCCTCCTCGTCAGGGCCCGTTTGGGGTCGACGAGGCCGTTAGCGGCGAGGTAGGAGAGGATGTGGCGGTCGATTATGGCGACGTCCCTGAACCCCACGTTCCTGAGGAAGTGGCTGGCCTCCTTGTAGCCGAAGCCCTTGACGTTCTCGACGAGCCACTCCCTGGCGTCGGGGCCGTTCGCGAAGCGCTGGAGCATGCTGCACAGAGTGCCGCGGAGGCGCTGCGCCTCAGATATGAACTCTGCGCGCTTGTTGGGGAAGCGGTGCCCCATCGCCTTCAGCTTGGCAGCAAGCTCCTCACGGCGCGCGGCGGGGAAGTCCCGGGAGAGGGCGCGCTGCATCCGGATGCCCCCCTCGGCGGTGTAGTTGGCGGTGAGGATGCAGAAGCACAGCTCGCTGAAGACGGCGTCCTCCGAGCCGCGCACCGACTCGAACTCCCGCCTGCGAGCATCCACCATCCCTCCGACGGCAACGGCGGCGCGGGCGATCTCGCTGAGAAAGCCCAGCCTGGCGATTGTGGCGCGGCACCGCGGCTCGGCGGGCGATGGCTGATCGAGGCGCCAGATGGCATGCGGGCACTCCGAGCGCGCCTCGAGGAGCAATATTAGGTCACCAACGTAGTCGTAGAGGCAGCAGCTTGAGCAGGCGTTCCCGCTGAGCGCGATCTCGATGGTCGCCCCGCTGGACCCGCAGACCTCGACCGCGGAGTCGCTCGAGAACCTCCGGTTGAACTCCTCGGCGGCGTCTATGGCATACTGGGGCGGCTGATCGGCCATGGTTGTCAGCTCCGTGCGGCAACACGCAGGGCGTGCCTCAGCGCCGCGACGCTTACTATTCGCGCACGGGGATTTTAGGTTGGCGCCTGGCGGGCGGCGGGTTTAAGGTTTATATTTAAGCCTGAACTGTAATAATTAGGGATAAAAATGTCAGAAATTATGAAATTGCCTCTGATCGGAGACAGGGCGCCGGAATTCACCGCGCAGACGACGAAGGGCACAATCGACTTCCCAAGGGAGTATAAGGGGAAGTGGGTAGTCCTCTTCAGCCACCCGGCGGACTTCACGCCGGTGTGCACGACGGAGTTCTATGCCTTCGCTGACAGGGCGGGGGAGTTCAAGTCGCTCAACACGGAGCTGATAGGCCTCTCCATAGACCAGGTCTACTCGCACATGAAGTGGACCGAGTGGATCAAGGAGAAGCTCGGCAAGGAGATACCGTTCCCGGTGATCGCGGACAGCACGGGTAAGATCGCGACGAAGTATGGCATGCTGCACCCGGAGGCGAACGGGACGCAGGCAGTGAGGGCGGTCTTCATACTCGACGCCGAGGGGATCGTCAGGGCGATACTCTACTACCCGCTCTCAGTCGGCAGGAACATGGACGAGATCCTCAGGCTCCTCAAGGCGCTGCAGGTCGCGGACAAGGAGAGCGTGGCTCTGCCGGCCAACTGGCCGAAGAACGAGCTCATAGGGGACAAGGTCATCGTGCCGGCGCCGTCGAGCGAGGACGAGGCGAAGGAGAGGCTGAAGAAGTACGAGGGCTACGACTGGTGGTTCTGCTACCGCAAGCTCGAATAGAGGGAGCGGGGAGTAGGTTACAGGAGGCATGGATGCAATGACCGAGAGGCTACAGGTATACAAGTGCGAGGTATGCGGGAACATAGTGATGGTACTGCACGCCGGCGCGGGGACTCTGGTCTGCTGCGGGCAGCCCATGAAGCTCCAGCAGGAGAACACCGTCGATGCGAGCAAGGAGAAGCATGTCCCGGTCGTGGAGAAGTCCGCGAAGGGGGTCCTTGTGAAGGTCGGCGCCGTTCCGCACCCGATGGAGGAGAAGCACTACATCGAGTGGGTGGAGGCGGACGCCGGCGAGACGGTCATGCTGAGGTTCCTCAAGCCCGGGATCGCGCCCGAGGCGCTCTTCGAGACGCCTGCTAAGGTCGACAAGGCGAGGGAGTACTGCAACATCCACGGGCTGTGGGCTAACAAGAAGTGATGGCGCGGCCATCATCCCCATTTTTTATGGCGGCCCCTCCGGGAGGGCGAGTTTCTTAGTAAAATTGTTTTACCGCGTTGTAGTGTGTTTGAATATTGTTCATTATTTTACCAGATAGTTTTATATATGTTGTAAAATATGTGTAAAAAATTGTTTTAAGTGGTGAAACAATGAGGAACTTCAAGGATGCGGTATGGAAGCAGAAAGTGACTGAGGTCGTGAAGAGGATACACGAGAACGAGATCAAGTTCGTCAGGCTTCAGTTCACGGACATCAACGGCATGGTGAAGAGCATAGCGGTCAACTCGAAGAACATAGAGGGCATCTTCGAGAACGGCCAGTCTTTCGACGGGTCGTCGATAACGGGCTACAGGGCAATAGAGGAGTCGGACATGGTGCTCTTCCCGGACCCATCGACCTTTGCGGTAATCCCGTGGAGGCCGAAGGAGAAGTCCTCGTGCAGGCTGCTATGCGACATATTCACGCCTGACAACAAGCGCTTCGAGGGGGACCCGAGGTACGTCCTGGAGAGGGTGCTTGGCAAGTGCCGCGATGCGGGGTTCACGTACTTCTGCGCCCCCGAGCTGGAGTTCTTCATAGTGAAGGAGGGGGAGAACGGCAACGCGCCGACCCCGATAGACATGGCGGGCTACTTCGACTTCCACCCCAGCGACCTGACGGATGACCTCAGGAGGGAGATAGCCGATGCCGCGGAGAAGTTCGGCATCGAGATCGAGATATCCCACCACGAGGTGGCGCTTGGGCAGAACGAGATGGACTTCAAGTATGACGAGGGGCTTGCTGCAGCGGATCGGGCGGTATCCATGAAGGTCGTGACCAAGGTCGTGGCGGCAAAGAACGGCTACGTTGCGAGCTTCATGCCGAAGCCCTTCTTCGGCGTCAACGGCTCGGGCATGCATGTCCACCAGAGCCTCTGGAACGCGGACGCGACCAGCAACCTCTTCTACGCCGACGATCCGGTGAAGGGGTACCTCTCGGACCTCGCCCGCTACAGCATCGGCGGGCAGCTCATGCACGGCAGAGAGATGTGCGGCGTCCTCGCGTCGTGGCCGAACTCGTACAAGAGGCTCGTGCCGGGCTATGAGGCGCCGGTCTACGTGGCGTGGGCGCTCAAGAACAGGTCCCCGCTCATAAGGGTGCCCAACTTCGGCGGCAGGAAGAACGCGGCCAGGTTCGAGATAAGGTGCCCCGACCCGTCCGGCAACCCATACCTGCAGATAGCGGTCTTGGCGGCGGCGACGCTCGACGGCGTCAAGAGGAAGACGGACCCTGGCCCTCCGATGGAGCTGAACGTCTACAAGATGAGCTACGAGGAGAGGAAGGCGAAGGGCATAGTCTCGCTGCCGGAGGGCCTCAAGGAGGCGCTCGACGAGATTGAGGGGAGCGCATTCATGAAGGAGGCGCTCGGGGAGACCGCCTACCACAACTTCCTCTCGGTCAAGAGGAAGGAGTGGGACGCCTACAAGATGCAGATCTCGAGCTGGGAGGTAGACAGGTACCTGAGGAAGCTCTGACCGGCTAGGCGCCCCCTCGGCTACGGGGCGCATATACCCTTTTTTCCCATCGGCAAGGCGGCGCTTGGAAAGCTTATAGGCAGATTGGCGGCTTATTTTAAGCGGTGTGCGGCTTTGAAGAGAAGGCTAATGGACATCCTTGCCTGCCCGATATGTAAGAGCCACCCGCTCGAGCTCTTGGTCTTTGCCGAGAAGGAGGAGATCGACGAGGGGGCCCTGCTCTGCAACGGCTGCGGCAGGTGGTACCCCATCATCGAGACGATACCTCACATGCTCCCGGACGACCTCAGGGACGCGAACGAGGACAGGGGGTTCCTTGAGAAGTGGAGGGCAATGATGCCGGAGGGCGTCCTGAAACGCGGCAAGCCGTTCAGCCTCGGATGAGGCTGCCGATGAACTTTTCTTAAAACAAAGGATATGAAATAAGGAAAAGGAATAGGAAAGCTAACGTTTCCTGATTCGCCTAAAATATGAAGAAGAGGATTTTTACTTCCTCTTATCGCATTTCTGGCAGTGGAGCTCTCCGTTTGGCAGCATCGTCCCTTCCTCGCCGAATGGCGGGCGGTGGCAGATGTAGTAGGTGCTACCTGACGGAGTCTTGTAAACCTCAAACAGCGCGCATGACGGCATTTCACTTACACCTCCGAATATATCGACATTCCTAAAAATTAGACCGAATATATAAACATTATTAGGTCTGGAGACAGCCGAATTTCGGAGGAAAAATATACGGTTTAGGGAGCATTAGCGCCCCTGCATCAACGGTTAAAGGGACCTGACCCAGAGGACAAATTTTTTTAGTGGAGGCGTGGCAGCGTCACAGGGTGCGGATAGGTGGCAGTCGGGAAGGCAGCGGTCTGGATCGCCCAGATGGCGAGCGGCGAGGAGAAGCGGAAGAACCTTTCCAAGGCGCGGCGCATGATAGGGGAGGCTGCGGATGCTGGGGCGGAGCTCGTCCTGCTGCCCGAGTTCTTCAACTTCCTGCCGGCAAAGATGACCAGGGAGGCGTATGCGGGGCAGGCGGAGGGCACCGGGGGCGAGACGCTCTCGATGGTCTCGGAGATCGCCAGGAAGAGGGGGGTCAGCATAATCGCCGGCAGCATAGCCGAGAGGGACGGGGACAGGATCTACAACACGTGCTGCGCGGTAACGCCGGAGGGCATCGTGGCAAGGTACAGGAAGACGCACCTCTTCTCTTACGGCATCATAAACGAGGCGCAGATCTTCAGCCCGGGGACGGGCACCGCGATTGCGGAGGTCGCTGGGATGAGGGTAGGGATGACCGCGTGCTTCGACCTGAGGTTCCCGGAGATCTACAGGAAGTTGGCCATGGAGGGCGCCCAAGCGATCACCAACGTCGCGGCGTTCCTGCTGGAGACGGGGAGGGCGCACTGGATGACGCTCCTGAGGGCGCGCGCAATCGAGAACCAGGTCTACGTCGTCGCTGCCAACCAGGCATCTGGCGGGGGCGGGGGCGGAGGGGCGAAGTACTACGGCCACAGCTGCATCATAGACCCATGGGGGAGGGTCGTGGCGAGCGCAGGGGCAGAGGAGTGCCTAATATCTGGCACAGTGAGTGCCGCGAGGGTCGACCAGGTTCGGCATAGGCTCAACTGCATCGAGGCCGCCAAGGCGGCGAGATTCTGAGCTGGACTGCGGGCGACCGCGCCTGTGCACGGCAAGCGGCGGGCGGCTTCGCATCATTATGATAAAGACAAAAAAAGGAAGATTAGGGCGCTGCTTATTTCTGAGCCGCCCTGAAGAACGCACCACAGCCTGAACACTTGTACAGGCCAATTGTGATTGCTTTCTTGCCCTTCGGTGCTAAGCGCCAGGTCTTTGTTGGCTTAGCAACATCTACGCCACATTTCGGACACTTGGCCATCGCGATTCTCCTCCAAGATCTCCTGATGATAATCATGGTTCCATGATATTAAAAAGAGTTATGGTGATGGTACATCATCAACAACAGCCGTTTGGCGGCTTTATGGTGGCTGATGGAGGCTGATGGAGGCTGATGGTTTTAATCCTTTAGATAAAAAACAGAAGATAAAAAAATTAAGAATTGTTTTGTTTAGATAAAAATAATCGGGGTCGCACCGACCTTTTCAAGGCGGGAATCAGGGTTTGCGGNTCGGCAGCGTCAGATGTGTATAAGAGACAGGAATCAGGGTTTGCGGGGAGCCGCCCCCGATCCGGGGCATGGGCGCGGCGGGGCGCACGTTGCGTCATGCGGCGTGGTTCTCGCGCTCGCGCAGTGCCTCGCGCATGACCTTGCCAATCCGGTTCCGCGGGAGCTCCTCGATGAACTCGATCTCCTTGGGGATCTTGTAGGGGGCGAGGTTCTGGCTGCAGAAGTCTGTTATCTGCTCCTTGCTGACGCTGCCGCCCATGCCCTCCTTAAGGACTATGAAGGCCTTGATCACCTGATAGCCCTCCTTGGAGTTCACCCCTATGACCGCGGCCTCTTTGACGGCCGGGTGCTCGCAGATTATGCGCTCAAGCTCCTTGGGGAAGACCTGGAAGCCCTTGTACTTGATGACATCCTTTATGCGCTCCGCGAAGTAGAACCAGCCCTCCTCGTCCATCCTGCCGACGTCGCCGGTCCTCAGCCACGTCTTGCCCTCGATCTTCGCGAAGTATTTGGCCGTCCGCTCAGGGTTCTTCCAGACCTCAGTCATGACCTGGGGACCGCAGACGGCTATCTCGCCTATCTCGCCCACGGGGACGAACTCGTCCGCGTCCGGCTTGATTATGGCGACGTACGTCAGCGGTATGGGGATGCCCACAGAGCCCTCCTTCTGGCCGCTGTAGAGCTGCCCCAGCGCGACCCCGCAGGTCTCAGTGAGGCCGTACCCCTCCGCCATCCTGGCGCCGGTGAGCTTGGTGAACTCGGCGGCGACGCTGGGCGGCATCTTGTCGGCGCTGGTGAAGCAGATCTTCAGCGACTTGAGGCTGTACTTGCCGCTCTTTAGGTGCTTCAGCATGAGGCTGTACGAGGCGGGCACGCCGAAGAACATTGACACCTTGTACTTGTCGATCATCGACAGGATCTCCTCGAACTTGGGGATGGGGATCACCAGCAGCGTCATGCCCCGCGCCAGCCCCGAGGTGAGCATTATCGACTGCGCGTAGATGTGGAAGAACGGCAGATACGACAGCAGGTAGGTTGAGCTGCCGAGGTCGTAGTCGTTTGAGAACTCCAGCACCTGCTTCATGCTGGACACGAAATTGGAGTGGGTCAGCTTTATGCCCTTGGGCAACCCGGTGGTGCCCGCGGTGTAGGATATCGAGGCGATATCATCCGGCTTCACGTCGGCCTTCTGGTACCCCTTGCCCGAGAGTGGCGCGATGAGGTCCTCCAGGAAGAGGGTGCTCGCGCCTGCGGGCGGGGAGTACTTCGGGATCTTTCCGGTCAGCCGCCCGAAGAACCGCTTGACCGGCGATAGGAAGTAGACCAGGCTTGTGAGTATGACCTTCTCTATCTTCAGCTCCTTCAGCATCTGCATCTGCTTCTCGTAGATCAGGTCAAGCATTATGACGCACTCGGCGCCCGAGTCCGATAGCTGCTGCCTCATCTCGCGCGGCGTGTAGAGGAAGCTGACAGCCGTGGGGATTGCCCCGATCTTCAGCAGCGCGTAGAACGCCATTGCGAACTGCGGGCAGTTGGGGAGGTAGATGGCGACGACGGACCCCTTCTTGATCCCAACAGAGAGTAGGGCTTCGGCGGTCCGGTCGATGTAGTCCCCAAGCTCCCTGTAGGTGATGGCAGTGCCCAGATAGAGCATCGCCACGCGGTCAGGATACTGCAAGATAGCATCATCGACAAACGAGAAGAGGGGCGCCTGCTCGATCTCCAAATTGGGATTGATGTTCTGGGGGTAGAGCTTGAGCCATGGCCGTTCGAGATAGGACGTTAAGACGCCTCCAGTAACCGATAATGGGATAGCAACTTTTATTTAAATTTGAATGTGTAAAGGCGTCGTTTTGTAACATGTTCAATGGGGGGCGGATGGCGAGGCCTCTTCGCGCTCGGTCGCGGAGCGATAGGAAGTGGTAGCCCGGAAGAGATTCGAACTCTTGTCGGCGGGGCCAAAGCCCGCTATGCTTGGCCGCTACACCACCGGGCTGAGAGACAAGAGTGGGCGGGTAAGTATTATTTTTTGTTGTCCGGCTCAGGTCGACCGTTCAGAACCCCCTCAGGATGAGGAGGGTTATGAACGAGGTCACGGTGATCAGGATGTTGTCGTCGATCGGCTTGTACTCGAAGTGCTCGGCGATCGAGGCGACGACCGCCGCGACGATGCCCGCCGTGCCTGCATAGTACCAGCCTATCGGGAGGCAGACGAAGAGCATGGCGACGTTGCCTATCCAGTGCTTCGTCCGCCTCTTGAAGACCGCGTTCCGGACGAGTCCCGTGACAGCGTCCCCGAACGCCATGAAGAGGGCGGGGATGACGCCGTATATCGGGTCGCCGAGGAAGAACCACGAGAATGCGATTGCTATGCCCCATGCTATCGCGAAGTTGACCTCGTAAGCATTCTCCTGCACCTGGAACCAGTACAGTATCCGGTTCATGCGGTGGGGCAGGTATATTACGAGCACGAGCACGAGGGCCAGTGCCACAGGGATAGTGACGCCTGTGAAGACTATCGGGAATAGCAGCGTGATTACGCCTGCGCCGAATATGTGGATTATCTTGCGGTTGTAGTAAACTGCCACGCCCTTGTCGAAGTTATGCTTCACCATGATATTGTAGGTGATCCTTGTTCCGAAGACTATCGCCAGAAGGTAGGCGAACATCAGGAATGCAATCAGCAGCTCCTGCGTCGGATTTGCGTGGACCAGAGTTTCGAAATGAAGACCGAAAGCCATGGAATCAGCTCAGCGCATGTGTTGCACACACTTGGATTCACGTCTTTATCAATCTTTTGCAGATGGAGAAAGTGATGCGGCGGGCGGCGCGGGGCGGGATGGCTGCGGAGGCGGGATCGTTATGAAGAATATTGCGGCAGGGATGAAAAGACCTGCCATCAGGAGGCTACTTCTTGCCCGGCTGCCCCTTGGAAGGCTTCTGCGGCGGGGGCGGCTGGCGGGCGGGCGGAGGCGCCTGAGCAGGGGCGCTCTTCGCAGCAGGGACGCCCTTGGGGCGCCTGAAGATGCGGTATGCCAGATAGGCAGCGGCGGCAATCACGACGATGACCACGAGGATGACGCCCCATCCGATTGATGAGACGGGGGAGTATGAGAATGAGAGCGAGTAGTCGTGGTTGAAGAAGAGCGTGAGGCCCATGCTGGAGAAGGATGCGACCAGCCTGCCGTCGCTGGTGTTGACCGCCCCGCCCTGCGCCACTGCGTTCGAGCTGCCCTCCGGCATCACGACCGAGAGGTTCACCTGGCGGGAGAGGAAGTTGCACCAATCAGGCAGCAGGTTGCCCGAGAGGGAGATCGTGTTGCCGCTAATCGCTATAGAGGACTGCGGCAGGTCGTACTCCAGTGTGAAGACGGCGAACTCGCCGGTTAGTATTCTTGCGTGGAAGCCGATCGTGACATTGTTGGTGCTGAAGGTCATAGGCAGGTTGCCGATCAGGTCGTACGCGCGGAGGTTTGTGGCGCCCGCCGGGAGTGCGAGGGTCACGCTCTCGGACTTGACGTTCCCGACGTTCATGAACTTGAAGGACTCGCTGACATGCACCCCAGTCGCGTAGACCTCAAAGGTCCGGTCCAACGACTGGATGGCCAAGAGGTCGAATGTGCCGTTGTAGGTAACGTCGCTGTAGTAGTGGGTGCTGGGGGCAGTCTGGATCGAGCCGGAGAGGACCGTCGTCCCATCGATTACGGATGAAGAGATGCCTGTCTCGTTGAATGCGAGCAGCTCCGCCCCGTAAGGCAGACGGACCGTCGTCGTCGCGCTGAGCGAGGCGTTGACGGACGGGAAGAAGTTGATCGGGGTTGAGTAGTTCGAGATGAGTGTGGTAGAGTTAGACGAGTAGATGGTGGTCCCGTGGAGGATCGTTATGACCCTGAAGCTCGTGAGCTCCCCGGCCTGTACGATGACCGTGAAGGAGTTGCCCGTCGAGGACCAGTTGCCGGATATGCCCAGCGACTGGTTGTCCGGTCCGAGGGCCTTCACGGAGTACAGGTAGAATACGGACCCCATCTTGAAGTCGATGGTAAAGTTGCCTGCAGGGGCCGCCAGGCTGTAATCGTCGATGTAGATCTGGTAGCCGGGCTCCAGATACACGTACCTCTGCACGGTTGCATCAGTTGAGCTTACGTACGGCGCTAAGGATGCCACCATGAATGAGAGCAGGATGAATGCCGCTAAAGTCCTATGATGCAATACTTACCACCCTGAGATAAAATTACATATCCTACAAGCCCCAATATTAAGATGCGTGTTTTGGCTATGCTGGACAGACACCCGTACCTTCCTAACGCGTCGTCATCGATGGAGGAGATGCTTAAGATTGTGGGATGCAGCAGTGTCGAGGACCTGTTCTCGGATGTCCCGTCCGCCGGCTTCGATGCAGGGCTGCCCGCGGGTCCGATGGACGAGGCGTCGCTTGGCAGGGCGGTATGCAAGGAGCTCTCGCGGAACGCCATCCTTGCTGGGCGATGCTTCACGGGCGGCGGCCCTTGGTTCCACCACGTCCCGAGCGTCATCAGGCACATAGTATCGAGGGGGGAGTTCCTGACGGCATACACGCCCTATCAGGCGGAGGTGAGCCAGGGAACGCTCCAGGCGCTGTTCGAGTTCCAGAGCTTTGTGTGCGAGCTGTACGGCATGGACGTCGCGAATGCCTCGATGTACGACCTCGCCACGGCGATAGGGGAGGCGGGGCTGCTGTGCGCCCGCGTCACAGGCAGGAGGAGGTTCATGGTGCCGGCGTCGCTGCCGCGCGCCAGGCTGGCGGTGATAAGGAACTACCTCGTGCCGCAGGGGATCTCGCTTGAGGCAGTGCCCTACTCGCCGGAGGACGGGACGGTCGATCGCGATGCGTTCAGGCGGCAGCTCGCGGAGGGGGCGGGCATAGCAGGCGCATACATCGAGAGCCCGACGTTCTTCGGGACGCTGGAGAGGGACATCGGGGGGTTCGCCGACGCCGTGCACGATGCGGGCGGGCTGGCGGTCGTCGGGGCAGATCCGCTCTCGCTAGGCGCGCTCAAGTCGCCCGGCGAGATGAGGGCAGACGTGGCGGTCGGCGACGGGCAGCCGCTGGGCATCCCGCCGGGTTTCGGCGGCAACACGCTCGGCATCATGGCATGCCGGGGGGAGCAGAGGATCGTCAGGCAGATGCCGGGCAGGATCGTCGGGATGACCACCGAGAAGGGGGT
>MAGS01000081.1:22460-25161 GCA_001717005.1 Candidatus Methanomethylicus mesodigestus
GGGCCTAGAGGGGCTGCTGCCCGTCCCGACGGTGGAGCGGGAGGGGGGCGAGGGAGGGGAGAGGTACAGGCTCGAGTGGTGCCGTCCGGAGAGCGTCGGCAAGGTCAGGGCATGGTACGGCAGCTTCCCGGTCCTTGTGAGGGCCTACGCCTACCTGCTGTCGATGGGCGCCGAGGGCCTGAGGGCGTCGAGCGGGCTCGCCGTGCTCAACACGAACTACTTCGCCAGCCGCATCGCTGGGATAAGGGGTTTCTATGTGCCCTACGGGGGGCACAGGAGGAAGCACGAGGTGGTGGTGAGCGCGGAGAGGCTTGCCGCGGAGACTGGGATAGGCGCAGGCGATGTTGCCAAGGCGCTCATAGACATGGGGCTGCACCCGCCGACGGTCTACTTCCCGCTCATAGTGAAGGAGGCTCTGATGTTCGAGTTCGCGGACAGCGAGACCAAGGAGGCGGTAGACTCCTACGTGGCGGCCCTGAAGAGGGTGGCCGAGGAGGCGTACTCCAACCCATCCGGGATATCGGCGGCCCCCAGGAATGCGGCGATAGGCAGGCTGGACGAGGTGAGGGCCAGCCACCCTAGGACCATGAGGCTCAGCCACAGGCACCCCGAGCGGTGACGGGGGGCACGCCGAATTTTTTACAGGACGGCCTAGCGGAGGCATCAGGATTATATGCAGGATTCGGGTGAGCTAAAATTATGACGACCGTCCATAACTTCTTCACGAGGCCTGTAAGGTACACGATGCAGGCGAGGGGCAAGATACTGGATGGTAACGAGACTGTTTCGGATGCCGTCGAGACCATGAAGGAGTGCGACATCGGGTTCGTAATAGTGAAGCTGGATGACGGGAAGGTCGGAGTGGTCACCGAGAGCGATCTCGTCTTCAGGGTAATCGGCGCCGCGCTGGACCCCAAGAAGACCCGCCTCAAGGATGTGGCGACGCGGGACCCAGTGACTGTTAACCAGAACATGTCCCTTGAGCATGCCCTGAAGTGCATGAGGGACAAGAAGGTCAGGCGCCTGATAGTCGTCGACAGCAAGAACTTACCCGTAGGGAGGCTGGACCAGAAGTTCTTCTTCCGATCGCTGGTGAATGTTGCCACCGGCGGCAGCGACCTTGTGAGCCACAGCTGGATAGAGCGGTACATCAACGACATAGTCGAGCACAACGTAAGCGTCAAGTGAGGCGCTCGCCCTGCGCCCTTGCGCGCACCGCAGGGGCAGCCGCGCATCAAGGCAGGGGCGGAACGCCCCCTCGGCAGGTCAGTGGAAGAATATCATCAGCCAGATTTGCCCGACGAGCATGGGCAGCAGCCCCCCGGCCAGGCCTATTCCGAGCCACTTGAAGAACCGCATGTGGTAGTTGAACTGCTTCTCCAGCATGCCTAGCGCCACAATGTTGGCAGTGCTCCCGATCATCGTGATGTTGCCGCCGTATACGCCGCCGAAGAGGAGCGCCCACCAGAGCGGGGACGCGTTGAACCCTATCAGGGCCAGGCTCTGCACGACCGGGATCAGGGCGGCTATGAGCACGACGTTGTCGAGGAAGCCGGAGAAGATGCCGCTGAACCAGAGCATGAAGGTCGTTATCTGGATCTGCGAGGTCGCTATCGAGGCTATCCCGCCGGCGAGGACGTCGGTCAGGCCGGTATACTTGAGGGCGCCGGCCTTGGCGAAGAGGAACATGAAGAAGAGGAGGGTCCACCAGTCCACGCCCCTCTCCACGATGTGCTGGGCCTTGCGCCGCTTCCACAGGAGTCCCGCGCCTGCCCCGGCGAACGCCGCGACGAGGAGGTACGTGAACTTCTCAACCCCGAGGAGGAGCTCTATGCGGTAGTGGAGCGCGACCGCAATGATCGTGGCGAAGAGCAGGATGCCGCTGAGCTTGACCTCGCGCATCTTGTCATTGCCGACCTCCTCGAAGACCTCGCCGCCGCCACCGTGTAGATGGGCGGCAACCTTGGACTTCGCCTCGCGCAGGGGCTTCCGGTACCAGAAGGTGCATACGAAGATCAGCAGGAAGAGCGAGATTATCGCGACCGGCATCGACCACACTATGAAGTCCTCGAAGGTCAGGTTTCCCCTGAGCCCAATCAGTATGCCAACGGGGTTGCCAAGCATCGTGGCCGAGCTGCCGATGTTCGTGGCGAGCACGCAGGAGATGGTGTAAGGGAGGGGATCGAGCTCGAAGTGCCGGCAGTACTCGAAGACTATCGCGACGATGAAGAGGATCGAGGTGACCTCGTCCACCATGGCTGCCATGAGGGTCGAGATCACCAGCATGACGATCAGCACTTTCCTCGGGTCGTAATTCGTCAGCCGGAGCAGCTTGCCCAGCAGCCATGTGAAGAAGCCGCTGTCCTTTGCGATGTCGACCAAGATCATCATGGCGATGAGGAAGATGATCACGTCGATGCTCATGAACTCGATCATGTGCTCGATGTCCAGCGTCTGGGTGGCGAGGAGGCAGGTTATCCCGATGAAGGCGACCGCAAGCCTGAACCGCCAGAACATGAGGGTCCCGATGACCGTCGCTATGAAGATCGTCCCGGCCACGGTCTGCAGGAAGTTGTTGAGGACGAACCACAGCACCGTAGCAGTAACAGCCACCGCGCCAAGGTATATCGCGAAGTCCCTTGGGCGCCCGACGCACTCCTGTGAAACGTCAGCCAAAGATCAGGGCACCATCCACCGATGT
>MAGS01000081.1:25241-37925 GCA_001717005.1 Candidatus Methanomethylicus mesodigestus
GTCAAGTTGTGCAGATCGCCATCGGCTGCGTGCCTGGAAATGGCCCGGGGGCAGGATGGATAGCAGTAATATTTGACACTCGCCCGCCTAAAGCCGGGGGATTCTTGCGGATAATTTATAATCGGCGGGGAAGAGTATTCTACAGTGTGAATTTCTATGGGCAAGGAGATCGAGGACAAGGTCATGGAGGCGCTTAAGACGGTAATGGATCCAGAGACCGGGATGAGCATGGTAGAGATGCAGCTCATAAGCAAGGTCGCGGAGGCGGACGGTGATGTCACCATCGAGTTCATACCGTCAAGCCCGATGTGCCCAATCGCGTTCTACCTCGCGCAGGAGATAAAGGAGGCGGCGCAGAAGGTCGGCGGCGTCAAGAAGGTCAGAGTCGAGTGCAAGGGGCACATGATGGAGGAGCAGATCAACAAGTCGGTGAACGGCTAAAGGGTTGAGGAAAGGGCCAGCCATGTCATCCAAGAGGATAAACTTCGCCGTAGAGGTGAGGCTCTTTGCCAACCTGAGGGAGGGGGCAGGGGCCGGCTCGGTCATGCTGGACTTCGGCAGGCCGCCGACCGTAGGCGAGGTGATCGATGCCACGATCGTCAAGTTCCCCGCACTGGCGCATGTGCTCAAGCCGAACGGCAGGTTCAACGACAGGTACAAGGTGCTTGTGGGGCAGAACATGGTCGCCCCGGAGAGGTTCGCGCAGTCCGCAGGGCCGAGGGTGGCGCTGCTGCCGCCGGTCAGCGGCGGGTGACGGAACCCCTGAGGCTGAACGGCGAGCAGGAATCAACTTCAACAGTTACCCTCGTGCCGAAGAGGGCCGGCGAGCACGGCGTTATCAGGACAGGCTTGTAGTTGTCCATCCGCGCGGCCATCGATCGCGCCCCGGCGGCGCAGAAGATGAATGCCTCGACCTGACTGCCCACCCACCGCTCGTTGTTAGAGAGCTGCACCTGCCTCTTGACGGCGGCTAGCTCCCTGCTCCGGCGCTTCTTCACGTGCTCCGGGACCTGCGGGAGGGACGCCGCGGGGGTGTGGGGGCGTGGCGAGAACCGCGCGATGTGAATCTTCCCGGGGCGGGCATCCAGCACCGCTGCCACGGTGAGCCCGAAGTCCTCATCGGACTCCCCGGGGTAGCCTACGATTATGTCGGTCGCGATGGTGACGTCGGGGAAGCGCCCCTGGAACGCCGAGACCGCCCCGAGGAAGTCGGCGGGAGCGTACCTGCGGCCCATCGCCGCCAAGACGCCGCCGCTGCCGCTCTGGAGGGGCATGTGCGCGAACCTGTAGATCTTCTCCGACGAGTAGGCGCCCAGCAGTCCGCCCAGAAGCGCGGACTGCGAGGCCGGAGGGGGGTTGAACATGCCCACCCTGACCCTGAAGTCGCCGCCCAGCGATGTGACGAGCCCGAGGAGCTCCGGCAGGCTGGACCCGATATCGGCGCCGTAGACGCCCGTGTCCTGGGCTGCCAGCCGTATCTCGTGCGCCCCAGCCCTGACCGCCTCCCCTGCGAGCATGGCGACGCGGGCAGGTGGGGTGCTCATGAGCGGCCCCCTCGCGAGCCGCACTATGCAGTAGGAGCATGATCCGGTGCATCCGCGCGATATCGGTATGGTGTAGACCAGGCCGCGGGCAAAGGGCGCCGGGTCGGGCTTGGCAGGCCCGGGGCGCAGGGCGACCGCGTGCCTCCCCTCGCGGATCACGGACGGCAGGGAGGCGGCGTTGTTTGGGGAGACTATCGAGGCGGAGGGGGCGTTCGCGCGTATCAGAGCGGGCTGGACCGCGGCCATGCAGCCGGTTACGATGACGTGCTTGCCGGGCAGGGAGGAGGCGTACTTCAGGACCTTGCGCTCGGTCTCGTCCCTGACCGTGCAGGAGTTCACGATGACGGCGTCCGCAGAAGCCTCGGATGGCGCCAGGGGGATGCCCGAGCCGGAGAGGATCCTCAGGATGGCCGCGGTGTCCGCCCGGTTGGACTCGCAGCCGAAGGTCTTCACGTACGCCCTGGGGTCCGGCACTATCTCTCGCTTCCCTTCCTCACCGTCCGCCTGAGGACGGTCTCGAGCGACACAAGCTTGGAGGTGCGCCTGCCCGAAGGGGAGATCCTGCCCATCAGGATGGCGCTGGAGACGGCCTCCGGCGACGGGGCGTCCGATCCGATGTCGATGTCGGTCCAAGCGTCGCCGACCGCCTTTGCGAGGTGGGCGTCGCTCCCGCCGGCACGGGGCAGCGAGAGGCTCTCGGCGAGCCGGGCGGCGCTCCGGTTGTATCGCGTCAGCGTCGATGCGTTAAGGGTCTCGAGGGCGACGCGCCTAGGGGAGGCGGACCTGACGGCAGGCTCGCCCACGCCGTGGCTTATCGGGTCCGTCGGGTGGGGTATCACCACTGCTGAACCGTCGGAGGCGGACTGGTCGACGGCCTCCATGAAGGGCAGCCCCCTGCGGAACTCCCGGCGTGGGAGCAGGACGAGGAGGTGGCCGGCGTCGGTGCTGACCTCGACTCCCGGGATGACGATGAACGAGTGCCTTGCGGAGGCCTCCATGGCGGACTGCGCGCTCAGCTGCACGTCGTGGTCCGTTATCGCGACGCCGTCGAGGCCCTTCGCGCGCGCCGCGGCTATGATATCCTCGATAGTGGAGCAGCCGTCCCCAGAGGCGGCTGAGTGTACGTGGAGGTCGACGCGCAGCTGCAATTCCTGTTCACCACCTTGTGTCTGGCAGCAGGGCGGCTGGGGGCGCGGGCCCGTCAGCGCACCCCTGACCCGGGCTGGACCGCCTTGTCCGGCACCAGCACCGAGACGTTGTCCTCGCCCTCTGCGGCAAGGATCATCACCTCTGACTTGACGCCGAAGAGCACCGAGGGCTCGATGTTGGCGAGGACGGCTATCCGCTTCTTCAGCAGCTCCTCGGGCGAGTAGTACTTTGCCACCCCTGCGACGCACGACTTCACGCCGTACTCCCCGAGGTCCACCTCGAGGTGCAGCAGGTCGCGGGCGCCCTTGATCTTCTCGGCCTTGACGACCTCCCCGACCGCGATCTTCGCCTTCTTGAAGTCGTCCATCTTTATCCTGGCGCCAATGTCCTTGAACGGGATCAGGTCTGCCTTCACCTTCGGCACGTCCGCCGGGAGGATCTTCTTGAAGAGCGGCACCGGCTTCCCGATCCGGCTCCCTGCAGGAAGCGGCTCGGAGGATGCGGACCACGGCTGGGAGTGCACGGGCTGCGCAATCCCCAGCATCTGGCAGATCTTCTCGGCAGTGAACGGCATGTAAGGAGAGAGCATCGAGCCGAGGGCCTTCACGACCTGGACCGAGGTGTAGAGCGTCGCGGCGGCCTTCGGCGGGTCGGTCTTCATGGCGGCCCACGGGGCGGAGTCGTTGAGGTACTTGTTGCCCTCGCGCGCCAGCCCCATTATGGCGACCATGCCTTCCCTGAACTTGAGCGACTCGATCAGCGACGCCACCTCCGTCTGCGCCGCGGCGACCGCGGCAAGCATCCTCTGGTCCTGCTCTGAGAGCTTCGCCTCCGGGACGGTGGAGCCGAAGAACTTCTCGAGGAAGGTGAGGGTGCGGTGCACGAAGTTGCCCAGCACGTCCGCCAGCTCGTCGTTGTAGCGCTTGATGAACTCGTCCACGGAGAAGTCGGCGTCCCTCTCGAGCGGCGCGACCGAGACGAGGTAGTACCTCATCGGGTCCGGCTCGAATCCCTTCAGGTAGCCGTCTATGCTGATGTACCATCCGCGGCTCTTGGACATCTTCTTGCCCTCGAGGGTCAGGTACTCGCTCGCCACTACGGCGGTCGGGATGCTGTACTCGCCGGTCCCCATGAGCAGAGCCGGCCAGAATATGGCATGGTGGTAGATGATGTCCTTCCCGATGAAGTGGAATATCTTGCCGTCGCCCTGCCAGTACCTCCTCCAGCCGTCGGGGTCGCCCCTGGACTGGAAGTAGCCCTTCGTCGAGGAGATGTAGCCGATGGGGGCGTCGAACCAGACGTATATGACCTTCCCCTCGGCGCCCTCGACCGGGACCGGGACGCCCCACGTCATGTCGCGGGTGATGCACCAGTCCTTGAGCCCCTCGTTCACCCACCCGAGGGCGTAGTTCTTGACGTTGTCGGGCGTCCTCTCGTTGGACTCTAGCCAGGACTTGAGCCTGTCCTGGAAGGCGGTCAGCTTGAAGAACCAGTGCTTGGTCGGCGTAGGGACCGGCTTGGTGCCGCAGATGGCGCACTTCGGGTCCTTGAGGTCTACGGGGCGCAGGTAGCGCCCGCAGGAGTCGCAGGAGTCGCCCCTCGCCCCATCGTAACCGCAGTACGGGCAGAGCCCCTCGACGTACCTGTCAGGGAGGAACTTGTCGCACTTCGGGCACCTGAGCTGCTCGAGGGTCTGCTCGTATATGAAGCCGTTCGAGAGCAGCTTCCGGAAGATCTCCTGCGTCAGCTCGTAGTGGATGGGCGCGGTCGTCCTCGAGAAGAAGTCGAAGCTGCAGCCCATCCGGGTCAGCTCGTCCTTGATCATCGGATGGTACCTGTCGGTGATGTCCTTCGGGTTTACCTTCTCCTTCTCTGCCCGCAGGGCTATCGGCGTCCCGTGCTCGTCGGTGGCGCATATGAATATGACGTCCCGCCCCGCGCGGCGGAGGTATCGCACGAAGACGTCCGGCGGCAGGTAGGTTGACCTGAGGTGGCCTAGGTGAAGCCTGTCGTTGCTGTACGGCAGGGCTGATGTGACTACGATTGGTTCCATCGGATATCACTTCGAAATTCGATATTATACTGCGCCGTTGCCTTATTTTTGTCTTTCACAGGGCGGGGCGGCGTTCCCTTTATTAGGGTGGTTTCGCTCCATTTCATTGTGTGATACAGATGCAGATGGATTACGAGTCCCTGCTCAAGAGGGGCATGTCGAGGATACCGGAGAAGGCGATCAAGTCGTCAAAGTATGAGACGCCCCAGACGGAGTCCAATGTCATAGGGGCCAAGACGGTGGTCTACAACTTCAAGGATGTCGCCGCCAAGCTCAACAGGGACCCCAACCATCTGCTCAAGTTCATGGTAAGGGAGCTCGCGACCTCGGGGGTGCTTGAGGACGCCAGGGCGTCGCTCCACGGCAGGTTCATGAAGGAGTCGCTCGACGAGCTGGTGGTCAGGTACATCAAGGCGTATGTCTTGTGCACGTCGTGCAACAAGCCCGACACCAAGCTCCTCCGCGAGGACAGGATGACGTTCATAGTCTGCGAGGTCTGCGGCGCCAAGAACCCGGCCAAGACCCTGGTCTGAGGGGAGGGCGCGGCGGCTCCTGCGGCGGTGCCGCATCCGTTGAAGGTGACACAAGGGCGTGCCTGCGTTGTCTGAGAAGTGCGTATTTGTCAAGGTCTGGAACGTGAGGAGGGGCGAGCTGATGATCGCCGCGTGCGACTGCGGGCTGATCGGCAAGAGGCTGAAGGAGGGGAAGCTCGCACTGGACGTCTCGGAGGAGTTTTACGGGGGCGAGCTGATGACACGGGAGGAGGCGGCGGACGTGCTGAGGATCGCCACCATCGCGAACATCGTCGGCGCCGAGGCCGTGAAGTGCGGCATCGAGGCGGGGATAGTGCACGAAGAGGGCGTCGTGATGATCGGCGGCGTGCCCCACGCCCAGTTCGTCTGCCTGTGATCGGTGGTGGGGATCGTGGGTCGCTTCTGCGCAAGGTGCGGCGCCGAGGAGGCGCGGTATATCCACGGGCTGTGCAGCAGGTGCTTCTGGGAGGACCCGGAGATCAAGGTCCCGCCGGAGGTCAGGCTCTTCTACTGCAGGGTCTGCCGCTCGCACATGCAGGGCAAGAGGTGGTTCAGGATGAAGTCCAAGCTCCTCCGCGAGGACATGGAGGACGCGGCGCTGACCGAGGTCGCGAGGCTGGCGGAGCTGCCGGAGGGGGTTTCGATAAGCTACGTCAGGGCGGAGGTCCTGAAGGAGGACGAGGAGGGGCTCCCGAAGCGCCTCTCCCTGAAGGTGGGGCTGGAGGAGGCGGCGTGCGGGACGATCAAGGAGGTCGAGTCCCTGGCGAAGGTCTCATACATGGAGTGCAGCGCCTGCGACGGGGCGACGAGGGGCGCGTACGAGGCGACAGTCCAGGTGAGGGGGGAGGGGAGGGAGGTCGACGCCGAGGATAAGAAGGCGATCGAGGCGGCGTTCAGGGAGGTCGACAGGAGGACCGCCGGGAGGGGCAGGCAGGAGGTCACCGAGATAAAGGAGGCTGGAGGGGGGTACGACATCAAGTTCGTCTCGCTCAACTCCGCCCGGATCTTCTCGCGGCGGCTCTCGGAGTTCTTCGGAGCCGCGGTCTCGGAGAGCCCCAAGCTCATCGGCGTCAGCAAGGACACGGGCGGCAGGGCCTACAGGAACACGGTCTCGGCGAGGCTGCCGGCGGCGAGGGCAGGCACTCTCATAGAGTACGGCGGGAGGGCGTTCAGGATATCAGGCTTCGACAGGGGGATGGCGATCGTGGAGGGGCTGGACGACGGGAAGAGCAGACGCCTCCTCAAGAGGGAGGTGGAGGGCATCAGGATCATCAGGGACGACGATGTCAGGCCCGTAAGGCTCGACTCCAGGTCGCCCGGGTGCGGGGCGTTCTACGACGCCAGGGAGAACAGGTTCTTCGAGGCGCTCTCGGACGCCTTCCCGAAGGAGATGAGGGAGGGGGAGGCGGGGATCATGATATCGATCGGCGGCGGCGAGAGGATATTTGCGGACAGGAAGGGAAGGGCGGAAGCTAGGAAGGAGAAGAAGGAGAAGGAGAAAGAAAAAGAGAAAGAGCAGAAGCGCAGCGGGGAGGCGCAATAGGCGGAGTGGCCGCTTCCGGGCGCGGATGTGTCCCCGCGGGCGGTGAACCGGATTGTCCGCACGCGGCCTGCGGCGGAGGCCCGGCGCTCAGATGTTGTGGCCGATGCCCTTGAAGAATGTGTAGCAGAAGACGCCGTCGGGGCCGCAGGTCCTGTACAGGCCCTGGATCCCGCTCTCCATCGCATCCTTGCCCGCCACAGAGCTGCTTACCGCCTTCTCCCTTATGCCCTCGATCATGGCAGTGAAGGTGTTTTTTATGAAGCCCTCGACGAGGTTGGGTTTGCTGGAGTCGACGTAGACCATCCTCGGGGATACCGAGCAGTTCTTGAAGCCCGACTGGACCATGAGGGGGTACAGCTGCCTCCCGATGAGGGCGTTGCCCCCGCCCCTCGACTGCAGCTCGACCAGCGCGTTTATCGCCTCCTGCGCATGGCGGCTCTCCGGGTAGAAGTAAGCCGAGCCGTGGTCGCCCTCTATCAGAGTGATCGTGCCGCCCCTCTTCAGGACCCGCTTCAGCGACCTCAGGGCGGCGACGGGGTCCGGGAGGTGCTCGAGGACGAAGCAGACGAAGATGTGGTCGAAGTGCCCGTCGGGGAACTTCAGGTCGAGGATGTCGCCGACATGGAACTCGACGTTGCGGATGCAGCGTGACCTCGCCAGCGCCTCGGCCTTCCTCAGGGAGTCCTCCGAGATGTCGATCGATACGAACCTGGCGCCGGGGTTCTTCGGCGCGACTATGACGGTCTGTGCGCCTATGCCGCAGCCCGCCTCAAGCACGGTCGAGCCATCCGGGAAGGTCGTGTCGTGGTGGAGGAGGCCGTTCAGGCAGTTTGCCTGGTCCTCTAGGCGCGTCGACTCGCTCTTGGAGTATCCGTGGACGTATCCGGCGCTCATTCAGCCCATCCCCCATACCAATAGATTTTTTGTGCATAAAAGGTGTGCGAAGGGCAGGGGCGGGTCCATACGGCGCAGCCTCGTGGTGTGGGGCGCTGCAGTTTTTTGCAATGCAATTTTGCATTACTTCTTTGCGCATAATGGCGGCCTTGTCTAGATTGTTGAGCAGCACAAGGAGCAGATAGGCTACCGAGGGAAGGCACTAAACGTCCAAGATCACAGGATCCAATTAATATCAGCGACCATCATGCCCAAGATCTGACCGTTCATGGCATCTATGTAATAGCCCGTGTGGCATAATTGGAATGGCCCGTTGCCGAAGTTGCCGGCTATCGTAATGTACCACTCGTAAAAGTACTCCATCTCGCCATCATTTATCGGAGAGTAGCTCGCAGCTGGCTCGGTGACGTTGGTGCGCGCCCTCCAGTTCGATGATGTGTTGCAGGCCACATAGTATAGCGTCCCGGTGACGGTCTGTCCCCGCAGTGAGGACGCGTTCCACCCGCCGTATGCGAGGGCGATGCGTATCGCCTGCGACTTGGAGATGCGCGTAAGGAATGGGGACTGCTGGTCGACCTGGCTGTTGAAGTGCTCCATGTCGCTTAGAAGCTGCGTGTAGCTCTGGTTCAGCTGGGCCATCTCCTGATCTGCGGCATCGAGTGCGCCACGCATGCTGGCGTTCTCGAGATAGCTGATGCTTGCAACAGCGGCGATGGTGCAGACCAGCAGTATGCACACGGCCAGCGCAGGCGACAGCGTTACTCTCAGTCGGCGCGCGGGCCTGTCGCCTTCCATCGCAAGGGCAACCCTCAGCGCCTCCCTCCCCTCGTCGGTGAGGGCATAGTTACCCCTGTCCGCGACTTTGACTAGGCCCTGCAACTTCCTCAGATGGTGCTGCATCAGCCCGCTGCTCTCGATGCCGAGCGCCTTCTTCAGGTCCGAGAATCCGGTGGGAGAATCCTGAACCAGCTTCAGAATCCGGATGCGGGTCGGATGGCCAAGTGCCTCGAAGAGTTCGCCCTTTTCTATGCTGAAGCCATCGGCGGGTTTGTCGCCGGCCATAGGTAAAGGTTCGAATTGGCATTATTTAATACCTCGTTTCTAGACCTGACCTTGAAGATCGCTGAATCACGATCGGCTGGAGGTCAATCAGGCAGGACTACGGAGGCAAAGAACATTTGTAGAGTATTATAAGAAAAAAGTAAAGAAATGGGCTATTCTTCAGATAGAGGCAAAGGCAGATTGGATATCCTGAAGGTATATGCGCCGCTAGATGTTATGGGGTCGCTGTCGGGAGCATAGATGCGTATATACCAATACCCTGCAGCGCCGGTAGGATCGAGTGCAACGTATTCAGTCTCGCCCTCTGTGGCAGATCTGCTGAATGCGCATAGAATCCCGTCTGGATCGTATACTTCTAGATCAAAGTTCGCCCATGATGCAGGCATCATCTGTATCATTACGCGATCAGTAGAATGAAGGTTTATCTTGAACCAGTCTTGGGTATCAGTATGGCTGGGGAAATAGCACATTCTGCCTATATACCAGTAACCCTTCGTGACGGTGTTAGCAGCACCTAACGAGTTACCCGCATCGGCATCAGATCCGGCATCGTTTTCTATCGGGTACAGGTAGTGAGCGCCGTTGATATCCCCGTACTCCAAAGATCTTCGCTTTGTCTCACCATCGTCCGACTCCCTCCAATACATCGTTTGTTCTGAATTTTCATCATCATAGAGATCCTGCAATCTTAACCAGTGTCCTATTTCATGAGTGGCTATGTTTTGAACGTCGCACTGTCCTGATACAGAGCCAATGCACCAAGTATAACGATCATTGAATAGAAGATGTGTTTCTGTGATGTTATAGAACCCCGCACCGTCTGACCACCAATTCAAGGTTGCCGCCGCTGGATCGTAATATCCGAAATCTAACCAGCCAACAACATTGCAGTCAATTTCGACGTTGTAATTATCGTAAGTCAGATGGACGCCGGTTCCGTTGTCATAGAAGTCGATTCCTGAAAATATGTCACCTTCCCACGTACTAAATGCGTCCCTCACCGCAGTTAGCTCTGAAGTTCCTGCAACGTCAGCAGTTCCATCCGGATCAAGGGTGAAGCATATTGGGAGATATGCCCAAGTATGCCTCTGTGACGCGTTCCAATTAAACGCGTAGCCTTGAGCTTCTGTTACAGCAGTTGTTGGCTGTAATCCTTGAGATAGGAGTGAAGAGCGGATAGATGACGCAAAAGGATTTTCAATATATGATAGCACATTATTGTCGGAATCTACAAAGATAATTAGTTCTTGACCTAATTGCAGATCAAATGTCGTGGGCAAAGCATAGTCCCCAGCAGGCCACCGCATATCTACTGTCAGACCTAAGTTTCCAACAGTGCCGCCGAGATATTTTATCGAAGTTATTTGCGATGTGAGATCGCCTTTCAAAACAACATTTATTGAGATATCAGCAATCGTAAATATTCTGCCTTGTTCATCGATGATACTGCCTACATTTACAACTCTTCCCGAATAAACGTTGGTGGCCACTTCAGCCTGATGCGATAAGGTTTTAGAGTCGGTAATCAACCGCGCCTCTTTATCGCCTTGCAATTCAGTGCCTATAGAAGCGGCAGCGACACATGATACAGACAATAATAAGGCAAATATTGCAAAGGCGTAGATGCGCGTGGTCTTTTTATAGCGCATTTATCTTCCTCCATGTTTCTGATCAACATGCATCGGTTTCCACATTTTTCGCGCCTATTTTGGAAAAAAAAGAAATGGAGTGTTAGTGGACTCTTATGTAGAATGTTCCTGAAGCAGGTCCGAACGTCGTTGGTATCCAACCCATATCGCCACAAGTATTCCATAGTGGGTGGTTATAGGAAGTGATTGTACATTCCACGGTTTCCCCTTTCAACGTTGTGTATGGTTCGTGGCTGATAGCAACCCCCGTCCCTTCGGGATACATCTCAGTATTCCGGTATTCCAAGTATTGCTGAGGTACACTCACATAGTCGAAATAGAAATGATAGTCCTTACTTTGATTACTGGTATCAGCATGCGTGTGTACCGAGTACATTGTTGTCCCAGCACCAAATCCAACGCCAAACCCAGGTATCCCTAGTGAAATGCTATAGCTCCATTGCACGACCAGGGGAGTGTCTTTGGGGCATGGATCTAACCATTTGGTCCATGGGTCGGTATAAAAGATGTACTCCACAGTGTCCATGCACCAATTATGATCAAATGCATTTGTCATCCAGCCGAAAGCTTTTATTGGTTTCGCGGAATTTGCTTCTTGACAATCAAACATGGTGTCGTTCTCAACTTCGCAGAAAGTCTTTGCAGCGATTACAGTGACTTTCCAATAGTCGCCCTCCCAGCTCCCGAATCTGCCGGCGTCGTCGTATAATATGCGTTCATCTCTTACATTTACCAGCCTTGCATTTTCAATTTCGTATTGCTCCTTCTGAATCTTTGCAATTGACTTTGCCTGTTTTATTTGATCGGCCGCATTGTAAAGCGCCAATTCCATTTTTTGGATCGGCATGCTATTTATAACAAAAGCGAAGTCGGGTCCGCCATAGTTTTTGCCCATCACGCGCCCAGAGCACGTTTTACCATCATCACTCAGGAAAAGCCGTGCAGGATATGTGTTTTTGCCGTCTGTTGCATTCCCTCCAAAAGCCATAATCGCAACACCATTCTCATCAATGAATTCCTTTTCATATTCTACGTCTAATTGGAGCGTTGCCCCTTTGAATTCAAGAGTCATGGTCGCGGATCTGTCAGAGTGGGACATGATGACCTTAGTTTCATATAACGGTGCGAAGTTTGTTGGGTCATATGCGATGCAATTCATTGAATTTCCAAAAGGCGATGAGGTGATAGCACGCCCTAAAGCCGCAATGGCAATCCCTGATACAGTAAGGATACACAACAACGAAGCTCGCAGATAATTTGCATATAGGTGCATATATATCACCTAACGGTTTTTTTTGCTTTGAGGGTTAATATAATGATTGCAACATTATTGTATCAAATATAGGTTATAAAAAAATAACAAATAATGTCAATAGGATTTAACATTCAGTTATGATAATCTCAATCCTTTGAGATGGAGGCGAAGGCTTCCAGATGAAGGCTTAATCATCATTGCGAATACATTCTTTTTCTGAGTGGTTGTGGGTTTTTCAACTCGAAAATCTTCCAATTCGCTTAAAACGAGCGCGGCGTTCCGTCCCCTTTTAGTCAAGTGAATGGCATATTTAGGAGGAGCCCTTTACCTTTTTCAACGTCAATAAGACCGTATTCAATAAGATGGTTGACCCTTTTAGATACAGTTTGCCTGCAAGTCCCGACCATCTTTGAAATATCCGTTAACGACAGACCGCTTTGTTCCCTCAATATCAGCAATATCTTATGCTCTAGAGGGATTGATTTACTTAGCATCTAAGATCAACACGCATATCAATCAATTAATTTCCCCAGATCAATTATGATTTTATCAACGCCGATTATGTGGTAGCCGCTTAAATCGGGTCCCGGTGTGTTCTGATATATTAATAGAAATGTGTCAGCGCAGTCCCTCAGGTATTCTATTTGGTCTTGGGAAACATTGCCACTCATCAAAGCGGTGTGGATGGCAAGCATGTCGTTATGAAAGACATGCATATTTTCGTAAATAATTGTGTAGAGTCTTACATAATCTGATCCAAGCTGATGAATCCCTCGGAAGTTTTCTGAAGAAAACAGCTCATACAATGCCCCCGCGTAGAGTAAAGCACTGCCATTGTGCCCATTTTCGACTGCATAGATTGCTTCGTTACAGTAAATGACAACCATGTTGCAGTGCTCTCTAAAATTAGAATGGATTATGGTCTTCAGTTCATTGTTGTTTTGATATATACTGTAGGATGTGGCAGCTACTGTAATGAATGCGGCCGCGACGACAATGCAT
>MAGS01000082.1:0-38047 GCA_001717005.1 Candidatus Methanomethylicus mesodigestus
GTTCTTTATCTAAAAAATACACATTATGGGTTATACATACATAAATTACATAAGCTCCCTCGTCCCTCTCTGTTAGGAGGTGTTGGATATTCACCCGTCAAAGGACATACTCTGCGCCTCGAGCAGGCTGATTGCAGGCAAAAGGATAGCCCTCGGGCTCTGCGGCAGCGTCGCGGCGATGCGGTCGCCGGACCTGGCGAGGGCGCTGATGAGGCACGGCGCCGAGGTATCCGTGTTCATGTCTAGGGCCTCCCAGTCGATAATCTCCCCGGACCTCATGGAGTGGGCGACAGGGAACCCCGTCGTGACGGCGCTGACGGGCAAGATCGAGCACGTCGCCCTTGGCGGCGGAGCAGAAGGCTCGGCCGACCTCGTGGTGATCGCGCCTGCCACCGCCAACACCGTAAGCAAGATCGCATCCGGCATAGACGACACGCCGGTCACGTCGCTTGCGACCACGGCGATAGGCGCAGGCATCCCGATCCTAGTCGCCCCCGCGATGCACGTCAGCATGATGCGCCACCCCGCAGTCGTGGAGAACCTGAAGCGGCTCGAGGGGATGGGCATAACCGTGCTCGCGCCCGAGATCGCGGAGGGGAAGGCCAAGATCGCCAGCAACGAGCGGATCTTGGAGGCATCGCTCTCCGCCCTCTCCAGGAAGGACCTGAAGGGCAGGCGGATGCTGATCACCGCGGGCCCGACCCGCTCCTACATGGACGCGATAAGGTATCTCACCAACTCCAGCTCGGGGCGGATGGGCTTCGCCCTGGCACTGGAGGCCGCCGCCAGGGGGGCATGCGTGACCATCGTGGCCGGGCCGGTCCTCCTGCCTGAGCTGCCGGGCGTCAGCGTCATAAGGGTCTCGACGACGGAGGAGATGCTCTCCGCCGTCCTCAATGAGCTCAGGTCGGGCAGGTACGACGCCCTCGTGCTGGCGGCTGCCCCCCTCGACTTCTCCTTCAGCAGCAGGGCAGAGGGGAAGGTCTCGAGCAGCGCGCCGATCAGCGTGGACCTCATCCCCCTGCCGAAGATCTCAAGCGAGGCCAGGAAGCTCGCGCCGGGGCTCTTCATAGTCGGGTTCAAGGCGGAGTACGGCGTTGCCGAGGACGAGCTCATAAGGCGCGCCAGCTCGCGGCTCGCCGACACCGGCATGGACCTGATAGCGGCCAACGACCTGTCGAAGGCGGGCGTGGGTTTCCAGACCGAGACCAACGAGATATGCCTCATCGACAAGAACGGGCCATTCCTGCGCATCCCTCTCTCCCACAAGCGCGAGGTCGCAAGGCAGATCCTCGACGCCTACTCGAGCAGGGGTGGCAGAAGTGATTAGCGCGCCGCGGGTCGGCCGCTCTGAACAGCCGGCGGTCGACGTCGAAGGCACGGGCGAGGGCTACTCGCCGGGTCACATCACCGCCTTCTTCAGCATCCACATGACGAACGACCCGATGCTCACTGGCTCGACCGGGGCCGGCATATGCCTTGAGGAGGGGGTCCGCACGAGGGTCACCCTCCTGCCCGGCAGCTCCGGGTCCGCGCTCTCCATGAAATTCAACGGCAGGGCGGTAAGCGACGCGCCTACATGCGACTACCTCGTGCGGTCGATGTCCGCGCGCATCGGCTGCTCCATCCGCGTCTCGGCTGAGCAGGAGTCGGCGCTGCCGCCGAACTACGGCTACGGGCTAAGCGGCGCATCCGCCCTCAGCCTGGCGCTGGCGATCAACAAGGCCGCGGACCTCCGCCTCTCGATGAACGAGGTCGGTCAGTTGGCGCACGAGGCAGAGGTCGCCAACCTGACCGGCCTGGGCGACGTCCCGGCGCAGCTCACCGGCGGGGTTGAGGTCAGGGTGAGGCCGGGCGCCCCGGGCCTTGGGGAGGTGCGTCGGCTCCCCCACCCCGAGGGGCTAGCGGTGGTGACCGCGCCGGTGGTCAGGTTCCCTACCCGGACGATGATCACCGCCAGAAAGTACGTCGCCCGCATAAACCGGCTCGGCGCCCGCGCCATGTCCTCATTCATGGACTCCCCTGTTGTCGACAACCTCATGCGGCAGTCACGCCTCTTCTGGCAGGGCGTCGGCATAGAGGAGGCGCGCATGCTTGCCGTAATCAAGCTCTTCGAAGGGGCGGGCATAGCCTGGCCGTCGGCAAAGAAGGGCATCGTCTTCGGCATCATACGCCGGGACGAGCTGCCCGCGGTCGCCGCGAGGCTGGGCTGCCCTTCCCCTGCGCCGGACGCACCGATGCCCATCGTGCTCGGCGGCAAGGGGATCAATCTTATCGTAACTGAGATAGCAAACAGGGGTGCACTATGATGGAGACAGGCTTCAACATACCCGATAACCATCCAAGGGCCGCCTCGATGAGGATCCGGGAGAGGCTGATAGAGGGCGAGGAGCGGTCTGTCGTGACCAAGGCGGGCCTATTCGCACACGGCAGGGGCGAGGCATTCGACTACCTGATCGGGGAGGCCTCGATGCCGGCAGCCCTATCCGCTGCCAGGGCTGCGGCCGCCTCCCTCCTCCTGGCTTCGCACCCGGTCATATCCGTGAACGGCAACGTGGCCGCCCTCGTCCCAGAGGCGGCGGTCGAGCTCTCGCAGTTGTCGGGCGCCCCGCTCGAGGTGAACCTCTTCTACCGGACCCGGAAGCGGGAGCTGGCAGTGAGGGACGCGCTCCTCACAGCAGGCGCCACCGCCGTGCTGGGCCTGGGCCCCAAGACCGCAACGATCCCCGAGCTCTTCAGCGAACGGCGGATAGTGGACCCTGAGGGCATCTACAAGGCAGACGTCGTCGTCGTGCCGCTGGAGGACGGCGACAGGACTGAGGCGCTCAAGCGCATCGGCAAGTTCGTGATCACCATAGACCTCAACCCGCTCTCGAGGACCGCCCAGACTGCCGACATAACCATCGTCGACAACATAACCCGGGCCATCCCGAACATCGTGGGCGCGATCCGAGCGCTCAGGCCGTGCGGCGCCGGAACGCAGAGGTCCGTAGCCCGCGGCTTCGACAACCGGAGGAACCTCTCTGAGGCGCTAATCTTCATCAGAGACCGGCTGACTGCCCTGGCCGGAGGGCGAGGCTGAGCGCGCCAAACGCCGGCCCAGCAGGATGCGTGTACAGGTGAGATCAGGAGAGATGGAAAAATGGCCTTTAAGAGAGTCTTCATAGTGGGCGCCGGGGCGGTCGGCAGCTGCTACGGGGCGCTGCTGTCGGGGAAGAACGACGTAACGCTGATCGGGCGGCAGCCCCACGTCGACGCGATAAACTCGGGCGGGCTGGTCGTCGACGGCGATCTCAAGGGCAGGTTCCATCTTAACGCCGCGACATCCGTATCCGACATTCCGGCGAACTCGCTGGTACTCCTGACCACGAAGGCGCAGGCTGCCGCTAAGGCATGCGAGGCGCTGCGGCCGGCATTGAAGGGCGACACCGTCCTGCTGGCACTGCAGAACGGGCTGGGCATAAAGGGGCTTATCGAGGGCGCGGTCGCCGGCAAGGCAAGGGTCGCCCGGGGCCTGGTTCTGATGGCCGCGGAGTTCCTCGAGCCGGGGAAGGTCACGTATTGGAAGGGTCCCACGATAATAGAAGCGACTGAGACCGGGGAGCGCATCCGGGCGCTGTTCGAGGAGAGCGGGCTGGATGCCGAGGTCGCCCCGGACATCCTGACGAGGGAATGGGACAAGATGGTGATCAACTGCGTCGTGAACCCGCTGTCCACAATCCTGCGGGTCAGGGACCGCGAGGTGGCAGCACCGGCACTGAGGGGGATTCGGCGCGCGATAATCGGCGAGTGCGCATCGGTGGCGGCCGCCGAGGGCGTTCACCTCGACGACGGACTGGCGGCCGGCATTGACCGCCGGATAAGGTCCTATGAGAACTACTCCTCGATGTATCAGGACGTGATGAAGGGCAACGATACCGAGATCGGCTTTCTCAACGCAAGGATCGTCGAGCTCGGCGGCAGGCACGGCATCAGGGCGCCCGTCAACGAGGCGCTGGCGGGGATGATCAGATTCATGGAGGCTAAAAAATGAAACTTGACGACTTCAGAGACCGGAAGGGGAAAGAGAAGATAGTCATGCTGACTGCCTACGACAGCCAGATCGCAAAGATTGTGGACCAAGCCGAGATCGACATCATCCTGATCGGCGACAGCCTAGGGATGGTCTTTCAGGGGAACACCAATACCAGGGGCGTGACGATGCGCGACATGGTCTACCACACGCAGGCGGTCGCCAGGGGCGCCAATAGGACGCCAATAGTGGCCGACATGCCATTCAAGAGCGACTCAACGGTGCCCGCCGCCCTCAGAAACGCACGGCGGCTCCTCGAGGCGGGCGCGCAGGGGGTAAAGATCGAGGGGCGAAAGACCGAGGTGATAAAGGCCCTCATAGGGGAGGGCATCCCCGTGATGGCGCACATCGGGCTCCTGCCGCAGACAGCGGCAGCCTACCGGCTGATTGGGAAGACGCCCGAGGACGCGGAAAGGATCATGCAGGACGCCATACGCCTAGACGCGCTGGGCGTCTTCTCCATGGTCCTGGAGTCCATCCCTGAGGGCTTGGCCAAGGCGATCACCGAGACCGTCCGGACGCCGACGATAGGGATAGGCGCCGGGAAGCACTGCGACGGGCAGGTCTTGGTGATAAACGACATGCTCGGCCTCGACCCGGCCTTCACGCCCAAGTACCTCAAGAGGTACGCCGACCTCAGCCAGATAATCTCAAACTCCGTCGGCGCGTTCAAGCTGGAAGTTAGGGGCGGCGAATACCCTGGCCCGGAGCAGACATACCGTTGACCCGCTGGGACGGGGGGCCCGGGGAACCGGTTACCCCTCGCGCCCGGGCGCCCCTATACATTGTTGAATATCCGGCTAGGATAACTGGGCTTTGCATTAACCATACTTGATCAAACATAATATTTTATGCCAAAAAACTAATGTTTTTTAAAGAAAATACTTATAAGTAAACATTTAGCTTCCTTTTTTTGCGAATCGTTAAAGAATACTGAATGGGTGATAAAGGTGACTGAGATCAAGAGAATAGCCCTCGCTTATTCGGGCGGTTTGGATACTTCCGTGGCCATAAAGTGGCTCGCAGAGAAGTATGGCGCCAAGGTAATCACCGTTACAGTGGACCTCGGACAGGATGAGGACTTCAAGGCAATCGGCGACAAGGCCCTGAAGGTCGGCGCCGAGAACCACTACACCGTAGACGCAAAGCGCGAGTTCGCCACCGGGTACATCTTCCCGTCGATCAAGGCCAACGGGATATACCAGTTCAAGTACCCGATCTCGACCTCGCTCGGCAGGCCGCTCATAGCCGAGAAGCTCGTGGAGATCGCGCACAAGGAGGGTTGCGACTCGGTCGCGCACGGCTGCACCGGCAAGGGCAACGACCAGATCCGGATCGAGGTCTCATGCATGGCGCGGGACCCGTCCCTCAAGATCCTCGCCCCTACGCGCAACTGGGGCATGAGCCGGGACCAGGAGATCGAGTACGCCAAGAAGCACGGCATCCCGATCTCCAAGGCCGCAAAGAAGTACAGCATAGACGAGTGCCTGTGGGGCAGGTCGATCGAGAGCGGCCCGCTCGAGAACCCGTGGAACGCCCCGCAGGACGACGGCTGGCTGTGGACGACGTCGCCCGAGTCAGCTCCAGACAAGCCGACGATCATCGAGGTTGAGTTCAAGCAGGGCGTCCCAGTGGCGCTTGACGGCGTCGCGATGGAGCCCGTGGACCTGATCAGGAAGGTCAATCGGATCGCCGGGGAGAACGGCGTCGGCAGGGTCGACCACATGGAGGACCGGATCGTCGGGATCAAGTCGCGCGAGACATACGAGTGCCCGGCAGCGACCGTGCTGCTCGAGGCGCACCGGGACCTGGAGAAGCTCATACTCAACAGGCACGAGCACGAGTTCAAGAAGCTCGTGGACGACAAGTGGGCGTTCCTCGTCTACGCCGGGCTGTGGGACGACCCGCTGCGCGAGGAGCTCGAGGCCTTCATAAACAAGTCCAACGAGCGCGTCGACGGCAAGGTCCGGGTCAAGCTCTACAAGGGCTCGGCGATGGTCTGCGGCAGGTCATCCCCGAACTCTGTGTACGACTTCAAGACCGCCACCTACGACTCGTCGTCGACATTCGACCAGACCCTCTCGAACGGCTTCATCCCGCTCTGGGGGCTGCAGACGGTAGTCTCAAGAAAGGTAATCTCCAATAGGAGAGCGTGAGCATAATCTGTATGGGGGGTCTCGATTGAAGATAACTCGCGGCGGACGCCTGACCGGCGACCTGACGGACGATGTGGCTAGTCTCACCTCGTCCTCCGAACATGACCACTACATCGCGGACGACGTGATCGAGATAAACATGGCCCACTCGCTGATGCTGGTCAAGGCGGGGTGCCTCACCCCGGCGGAGGGCAGGGCGATAGTCGCCGCGCTGAAGCCCCTCATAGGGAAGATCAAATCGGTCCCGCCAGACATGGAGGACGTCCACATGGTGATCGAGGAGGAGGTCACCAAGGCAGTGGGCGCCGAGATCGGAGGCAAGATGCACACCGGGAAGAGCCGCAACGACCAGGTCGCGACCGCCCTCAGGATGCGCCTCCGCTCCTACCTCATCGCGATATGCAAGGCGGTCTCCGAACTGCAGACCGCCCTGAACGGGAAGGCGGCGGAGTCTGCCGGCACGGTCATGCCCGGCTTCACGCACCTCCAGCACGCGCAGCCGGTGAGCGCGGCGCTCCACATGCTCGCATACAGCGACATGCTGGGGAGGAGCCTCGGGAGGCTGATGGACTGCTACCGGCGCGTCAACCTCTCGCCCATGGGCGCGGCGGCACTGGCCGGCACGGGATTCCCGATCGACCGCGCCCTCGTCGCAAGGTATCTTGGCTTCGACGGACTCTTGGAGAACACCATGGATGCGGTCGCCTCAAGGGACTTCGCCCTCGAGGCGGTATCCGCGCTCTCGATAATGATGGTCGACATGAGCCGCCTGGCGGAGGAGCTCGTGATCTGGAGCACGCTGGAGTTCGGCTACGTTGACATGCCGGACGATCACTCCTCGACGAGCAGCATAATGCCCCAGAAGAAGAACCCGGTCACCTCCGAGATCATGAGGGCCAAGGTCGGGGACGTCTTCGGCGAGCTCGCTGCCATGACGGTCATAATGAAGTCGCTCCCGCTGGCGTACAACCTCGACATGCAGGAGGTCAACCCGCACATCTGGCGCGCATGCGAGGCATCGCTGCTGTCGCTGAGGGTGATGGCCGACCTCGTCCGCAAGATGCGCCTCCGGGATAGCCGCCTCAAGGACGTGGTTACGAAGGACTTCTCGGTCGCTACCGAGCTCGCCGACGTGCTCGTCAGGGAGGGCGGCCTGCCGTTCAGGAAGGCCCATCAGGCGGTGGGCGCCATAGTGAAGGACCTCTCAGCGTCTTCAAAATCGCTCTCCGAGGAGCCCGCCTCAAGGGTGGCCGGCATGGTGCTCGAGAAGGCCGGCGTCCGGATAAGCGAGGCGTCCGTCGCATCCGCCATAGACCCGGTCAAGAACGCCGACGTCAGGGCGACGACCGGCGGTCCGGCCCGCAAGGAGATCAAGCGGATGCTGGCCGAGCGGGGCGCATCGGCAAAGAAGACCGCGGCCGCGTTGGTCGCCCTCTCTGAGCCGATCGACCGCGGCAGGCGCTCGATGGACGCGGCTCTATAGGCCGCCCTCGCCCTCGTCGCTGCCGTCATCATCATCATCATCATCGTTCCCTGCGTTGCCGTCGCCGCTCCGCTCCCCTGGATCGCCTTTATCCGTTTCTGGATTCCCCCGCAGGTGTGCCGCAACCTCCTTGACCGCCGATCCCGTCGCCGGGTTCCCCTGCACCCTCTTGAGGTAGTCCTGCCAGCCCACGCCCATGCGCTCCCTCCATACTTCGAAGTGCCTCTCAAGCCTCTTCTTAGCCTCGAGGTGGAGCTCGCAGAGCTCGCCGCCTGCCGCCCCGCCGCATACCGCGCACTTATCCGCCGCCACGCTTCTCCCTCCCCCTCTTTGTTGGGCATTCGACGTTTATGCAGAGCCTCCAGACATACCTCCCGAGCCCCCTCACCTCCACTATGGGGTAGCCGCACTCCTTGCAGACCCTCTTGCTGGTCGAGATCCTCCCCCTCTGCGGCAGCGGGGCCGTGAACCTGCAGCCGCTGCTATAGCCGGAGCAGCCGATGAACCTCTTCCCGCTCTTCTTGGACCTTATTATCGTGAGTCTCCCGGTCTTGCAGGACGGGCACTGGCCGACGGTCCTCCTCCCCTCCCGCTTGGCCTTGACGAGGTCCGCGAGCCCCTCCCCCAGCCCGCCCTTCCCGGATATCATCCTCTCGAACGTCCCCCTCACCTCGTCGATCGAGACCGCCAGCACCTCCTCCCTGCTCCTCTTACCGCCCTCTATCTCCTCCATCCCCGCCTCCACCCCCCTCGTCAGGCCGATGGACACCAGCTTGGGGAAGTGCCTCCTCAGCGCCGCGATGACCCCTGCACCGAGGGCGGTCACCTCTATCATGCCCCCCTCGATGTAGCCCCGCCTGTAGAGCGTGTCCACGATATCCGCCCTCGTCGACTTGGTCCCCAGCCCGTTCTTCTCCATGAACTTTATTATGCTGCTCTGGTTGAACCTCGGCGGCGGCTCGGTGTACCTCTCCTCGTGCGAGACCGATGCCATCCTTGCAGGGTCGCCCTCCGAGACCTTCGGCAGCTCCACCTCCTTGAGGAAGGAGTACGGCGCGTAGAACCTGACCCACCCCTCGCTGAGCACCGCCTCGCCCCTCGCCAAGAAGCGGTCCCTGCCGCCGCAAGTTATCTCCACATCCGTCACCTCCTTGACCGCATCCTCCGCGAAGGCGGCCAGGAACCTCTTGACGATGAGGTCGTACACCCTGAACTCGTCCCTGCCGAGCCCCTCCGCGGCGTTCCCAGTCGGGTGCACCGCGGGGTGGGCCGGGTCCACCTTCTTCCCCTCCCTCGGGCGGAGCTGCCTGCCGCTCAAGAGCAGCTCCCCCGCCGCCTCGGCATAGTGCCTGTTCTTCCTCAGCCCCTCTAGGATCCTGGCGTACCCGAGCGAGGGCGGCAGCCTCTGGCTCGACGTCCTCGGGTAGGATATGAGCGCATCAAGGTACAGCTTCTCGGCCATCTTCTGCGTCCTCGATGGCGAGAAGCCGAAGTGACGGTATGCCTCGGACTGCAGGACGCCCAGGTCGAACGGGGCCGGCGGCGGGATGACCATCCTCTTGCCGGCGACCCTGCTCACCGCCCCCTCCGCGCCGTTGCACCTCCGGGCGATCCCCTCCGCCTCCCTGAGCGAGAGCACCCTCCCCTCCGCGTACTCCGCCGGGACCCTCTCGCCCGCGATCTCGGCCTCGGCTTCTATGACCCAGTAGGGGTCCGGCACGTGGAGCCGGATGCCGTTCTCCCTCCGGTAGAGGGCGTAGAGCGTCGGGCTCTGGACCCTGCCCGCGCTGAGGACCTCGTAGCCGCCGCCCGCCCTTATCTGTGAGTCCATGAGCGCCCGCGAGACGTTGACCCCAAAGATCCAGTCCAGCTCGTGCCTTGCGCGCCCCGCCTCGATCACCGGGATGTCGAGCTCGCCCGACATGCCCTCGTAGGCCGCAACGAGGTCCTGCTTGGTGAGCGTCGAGAAGCGCATCCGCCTCGCCTTGGCGTCGGCCCCCCTGCAGGCATACCTGAGAATGTTGAAGGCTATCAGGCTCCCCTCGGTGTCGTAGTCGCAGGCGCTTACGAACTCGTCGACCCCCTCCGCATGCTTCGCTATCGAGCCGATCCACGCCTTGACCCTCGCCATCCTCCTCTCCACCTCGTTGATCGGCACCCACCTGATGTCGAAGACGGGGTAGCTCCAGCCTATGCTCTGCTGGTCGAGGGCGTATAGGTGGCCGAGCGCGGAGACCACGGTGATCTGGTTCGGCCCCCTCTTAAGGCTGAACGCCGGGAAGAACCTTCCGCCCACCCTCTTGACGCCCCCCTCCCCCAGCGCGTATGCTACCTTCATCGCCGCAGAGGGCTTCTCGCATATGATGAGCTGTTTCGCCATCAGACAAACCCGGCTTAAACTTTAATACACCTGCTACGACTATTAACCCTGTCCTGAATTATGCGTATCTTCGACACGCTGAGGTCAAGGCTCCTCCTCCTCTCGCTCTCCATATTCTACGACGTGGCATTCGTCGACCGGCTCTGGACTGACGCCAAGATGAGGCGCGCCACAATTGGCACGATCGGCGTCATCACGGTGGGCGTCGCAGGCTCGGTATACGCCCTGGACCGCCTCCTCTCGATACAGCCTGCCTACCCCGCAATGGACATGATGATGCTTGCCGGCGTCGCGCTCTTCGTGGCCGGCAGCTGGAGGGGGCGCATAAGCCTGGCGTTCAACGTCGCCGAGTCGAAGGAGGTCCTACGGTCGAGGCGAACTGTGATCTGCTACCTATCCGACGTGAAGCAGGCATCTGCCTACATAGAGGTCATAATGGACCGGTCGCAGATGATGATCGGCGAGAATTCTTTAAAAGCTACCGAATCATATCTAGTATTCGCATCCGAGATCTGGTTCGAGTCGATGGCCAAGAAGGGCCTCAACCTGATCGGCGAGGTGCTGCCTTACAAGAATGTGGGTGATCTGGTTGCCCGTCAGGCTGGTATGTCATCAATGTAATGCGGTAATCTACGAGGACCCCGAGCTCGTCTCCCCCAAGGAGGTCATCGAAAAGTCCGAGGGGAAGTGCCCGAAGTGCTCCGCGCCGCTGACGTTCGATCCGTCGAAGCTGACGATAACCATAAACGACACCGACAAGAAGGGTCTTCTCAAGATATTCCAGAAGGGCCATTGAGGACGATGGTGCCCTTTGGATCTGGCGTCCTGGATGGAAACTTACAGGGGCATAGCGGCGACGCTGTCGCTTGACGAGGAGAGGGACGCCGAAGCCGCGGTCCTGCTCTCATCGCTGCTGGAAGGCAGGCGCGTCACAACCATTGACGCCCTCAGGTCATCCGTAGCCGGGAAAGCGGTCGGGGTGTGGGGCGCGGGCCCGTCGCTCGAGCACGACCTGAAGTGCGTCATCGGCGGCGGCCTGCTGCGCTCGATTGCCAACTTCGTCGCGGACGGCGCCGTGACCGTCTTCCTTGAAGCGGGGGCAGTGCCCGACGCGGTCTTCACCGACCTGGACGGCCCAGCCCCTGACCTCCTGAGGGTCAGCTCCCTCGGCTGCACGACCGTTATCCACGCCCACGGCGACAACATGCCCCTGCTCCGCAGCCTGGCCGGGGGCTTCAAAGGCGCCGTGGTCGGGTCGACCCAGGTCCGCCCGATACCGCCCCGGGTTCTCAACCTCGGCGGCTTCACGGACGGGGACCGCGCCGCCCACTGGGCATGTGAGCTGGGCGCCTCCGCCATCTTCCTGTTCGGCATGGATCTCGGCACCGAGGTCGGGAGGCACTCGAAGCGGGGGCTGACCGGCGAGCGCCTCAAGCGGAAGCTGGTCAAGCTCGGCATCGCAAGGGACCTGCTGGCATCTCTGTCAAGACGGATTCCAGTATACAACTTCACGTCCTCCGGAAACAAGATCCCCTTTATCCCGAATGCCCCAATCTGCGGCCTGAAGGAGCGGCTGGCCAGGGCGAATAGGTTATAGAAGCTCACGCCATAGATGGTGTTAGGGCGATGCGATGAAGCTGTACGTCCTCGACAACGGCTGGCTGGAGTGCGACGCCAACTGGATGGTTGCGATGTCTGTCGTCGGGACGCTCGAAGACAAGACCCCGCAGACGAAATGGATCAGGATACCCGTCTACGCCGTTCTGATCGACTCCCCCGAGGGCAAGGTTCTATACGACACCGGGTGCCACCCCGAGGCAATGGCGGGATACTGGCCCCCCGGCCTGAGGTCGATCTTCCCCTATTACCATAATCCCGACCAGCTCCTGCTAAGGCAGCTCGAACTGGCGGGCACCGCCCCTGAGGAAATAAGGACGCTGGTTCTTTCACACATGCATCTGGACCATGCGGGGAATGCGCACCTCTTCAGGAATGCAGAAGTATTTGTCCACCGTAAGGACTATGCTTATGGCAAGTCCCTGACCAAATCCAGCCCTGACCCCGCCGACCATGGGGCATATGTGAAAGCCGATCTCGACATCCCTGAAGGCAACCTCCATCTGGTGGACGATGATTTCGAACTCGCCAAAGGCATTGAAATCATCACGCTGCCCGGCCACACCCCCGGCATCTTGGGGCTGATGGCGCACCTCAGGAACAGCGGGACCATGATCTTCCCGATGGATGCCGTATACACCGAAAAGAACTACGGTCCGCCGGTGAAGATGTCGGGCATAGTATACGACAGCGTTTCCTTTACCGATTCCATTGAGAAGATAAGGCGCCTGCAGGGGAAGTATGACGCCAAGGTCATGTATTCCCACGACATGCCCTTCTTCAAGACAATGCGCCTCGCTCCGCGTTATTACGATTAATGTAATTCGTTGGGCCACATCCGATGCCTCTTCGTGAACAGGTGCCTAAACTGATCGCACCGTTCACCAGCCTCGTATTAACGCGCCCCGCAGGTTCAGGATAGATGCGCAACCCGCAACCGGTCCGCCTCACTCTCTTGGCTTCCAAGGTAGCAGGAAGGAAGTTCTCCGTCTATACTCTGAATACTCCCGACCAAACCTCTTGAGAAGCATGGGCTCCTCCCTCTTCTTTATCCATATCAAAACGAGGGCGACCAAAAGAACCGACAGGATAAATGCCATCGTAAACGATCCGCAAAATATCCCCGTTCCGAGTATGAACAGCCCAAAACCGAAGAGCATTGGGTTGCGCGAATACCTGTAGATTCCCCCCGTCACCATCTTGGATGACTGGGCATCGCTGGAGATGTCTCCCCATGGCATGCCTGCGCCATGGGCGTAAAGCTGCCATATTGCTGTCACGCTTGCGAGAAATCCCGCCATGATTACGGGAACTCCCAGTAGCCATGCGCCCCCCAAAGACAGCGATGGGAACAGGCAATGGTCAATGCTCCTGCCAATATACGCCAATATCGCAGGGATGACAAAAAGGAAGAGCCCTGCAGCCGCGGCAATTCTGATCTTCTGCATGCTGCATCTCCACTAATGCTCCCTTGGCAAAGAAAGGATAAAAGTTTGTTGTTACTATTGTAGTAACATGTCTGAGATCACCGCCAAACTCACCAAACTGGGCTTTAAGGAATATGAAGCGAAGGTTTACACCGCCTTGGTGGGGCTCGGCGAGGGGACTGCGAAGCAGATCCACAATGCCAGCGGCGTCCCGCGCCCTCGTGTTTATGACATCCTTGAAGGGCTAGTAAAAGACGGATTTGTGGAGGTCAGGCAGGGGGCGCCGATGTGCTACAAGGCTTTGGAGCCATGCCTGGTGGTTTCACGCCTCAAGAGCGACATGGTCGCCGCAGCCGAAGACGCCATCAAAGACCTCCAAAAGCTCAGCGTCGATACCAATGAACGGGCCTCGCCAATATGGCTTGTAAGGGGAGAACGGAGCATACGGAGCAAGTTTGAGCATCTCGTTGCAAGGGCAGACAAGGAGCTGCTCATGGTGTGGTATGACACCAGACTCCTGAAGGAGGAGGCTGAAAAGGTCAGCGAAGCTGCCAGCAAAAAGACAGTTGTCTGCCTGTTTGCAGGTCGCCCGGGGGATCTGGCCAATAGGCTGGGGGCGGCCGATGTCAGGGCGGTCTCCGAAGTCGACTTCATGAAGATGCTGCTGGATGATAGGGGCTTCAAGGGCAAGGTCAAGGTCCATGATGCTGATCATAAACTCGAATGCCTGATTGTGGCCGACGGCCAGGAATCGATAATCATCTATGATGTCGATACGGAGCGAATGGCCATAACGATAAGGCTGCCCCTAATAACCTTCATACAACGAGCATTCATTGAGAAAATAATGATTGATGCGAAGAGGGCCGTCTAACTGGTGGAAGGGGCCCGCCTCGAAGCCGCAACAAAAAAAGTGATGAAGCGCTGAGCTGCAGGATTAAGGTTAAATCCAACTGTCACTCAATCCTCACTGAGGTTGAAGCCGAATGTCAAATTCCATCGACGCAGGCGGCAACTCCGTAAGGCTGGGACTGAAGTACGCCGCCACCCACGAATGGATCGATCTCTCATCGTCACCGCCGACTGTCGGGATATCCGACTTCGCGCAGAAGAGCCTCCACGATGTGGTCTTCGTGGAGCTGCCGAAGGTAGGGCAGGCCCTGAAGAGGGGGGCGCCCATGTGCACCCTTGAGTCGATAAAGGCGGTCGCGGAGGCATACGCCCCCGTCGATGGCACCGTCGCCGAGGTCAACAGCGCGCTCGAGAGCAACCCCGAGCTGGTCAACAAGGACCCTTACGGCAAGGGCTGGCTCATCAGGGTCGAGGTGAAGGGGGATGCCTCCCCGCTGCTCTCGCCTGAGGCATACGCCGAGGCGGTCAAAAAGCAGCTCTAGCGGCCGCATGCCTGCACGGCGCCCCATGGCGCCACTTCATACGGCGAGTTGCATGCCGCGTCCCGCCGGAGGCGGCTAGCACTCTGACCTCTTCACCCTGAACGTATTGTAATCGACAAGCACCTTCACGCCGCCCCTGAACCATCCGTCGACTTCCCTGTCCCCCGTATCCGACCTTATCGCCTCCATCCCTTCCAGCTTCTCCCTCGTCGAGACGACCGTGACTGCCCCCCTGCCCAGCGCCCTGAGCGCCCGTCCGCTGATCTGCTGGTTCCCCCTGCCGAATATGAACCCCTGCCTCCCAATAGGGGAGACTATGATCCTGCCATCCCTCCCCGCTATCGCCGCCATCACCTCCTCCTCACCTGCATCCTTCCTGATGAGCTTCCCGTCGAGCACGATGTCCACGCCGAGCAGCGAGTAGTCGATCCCCAGCGCCTCGCTTATCGCCTTGACCGTGCTCCCCGGGCCGAGCAGGTAGACGACCCCCTTCTCCATGCTCTCGACGACCCACCTCGCTATCGCCTGCCTGTTCTCCTCCGAGTCTTCCGTGAGCGGCGTCGCCGCCTTCATGCCCTGCACCCCAGCCGGCTCGTGCGGGACCGACAGGTAGCCGTACAGCCTTGAGGAGACCCGCCCCTGCCTGAACGCCTCCTCGTCGACGTCCGCGACCTCCCCCCTCATGAGCGGCAGCTCCCCCCAGATGAACCTTATTGCTATCCCCGCGGCCGCCTCCGGCGTCACCGCGAAGACCCCGCTGTGCATCTTCACGCCCGCCGGTATCCCGAGCACGGGCACCCTCTCCCCCACCGCGTCCATGATGTCCCTGGCCGTCCCGTCCCCGCCGCAGAACGCTATCATCTGGACGCCCGTGCCCTCCATGATCTTGGCCGCATCCCGCGTGTCGCCCGCCCCGGTCGCGCCCCCGCCGACCTCCAGCACCCTGACCCTGTAGCCGCCATCGGCGAACGCGTCCTCCCCCATCGCGCCCCTGCAGGTCACGAACGAGACCGCCGTCCGGAGCGCCGAGAATCCGGAGACGAACGCCCTCGCCCTGCCGCAGGAGCTGGGCCTGGCCCCGCGCCTGAGCGCCTCGGCGAGCGCCTCAGCCCCGTCCGTGCCCTTCAGCCCGACGGCCCCTCCCATGCCTGCCACCGGGTTGACTATGAGCCCCAACACCCTCCCCTCCTGCACCGCAGCGCCCCCTGTTTATCCACCAACCAACCACCCCTTTATACCTGACACCATTCGATGGCAGGAAATCCGTTAGAGTTAAATTCTACTCGATGACTAGTTTGATTGATTCCGAGGTTGGGATAATGGATCTTAAAGCCCCATCGCTCAAACCGAAGGCATTCTCAATCACCCGGATTGACCTCCTTGTGTACGCTGCGCTGGCGGCAATAGTGGTCTTCGCAGTCGCGATAAGACTCCTGCCGCTGCAGTGGGGCGTCTACCTCGACGAGTTCGACCCGTACATCCAGTACAAGGGCGCGCAGTATATCGTCGAGAACGGCTTCAACGCGTGGTACACCTGGTTCGACCCCACGAGGTGGGCACCTTGGGGCGCCAGCCAGTTCGAGCAGGGGCTTCTCGGCACGCCGTTCACCGGGGCCGCCGCCTACATGTTCCTAACCTCCCTCGGCATGAACGTCTCGCTCCTTGACGTCTGCGCCTTCTTCCCCGTCTTCGCGGGCGCCATCATCGCCGTCCTTGCCTTCTTCCTGGGCAAGCAGCTCGTCAACCGAGGCATCGGGCTCCTCACGGCCTTCGTCTTCGCGGTCGACCCGACCTCCATCCAGAGGACGGCGCTCGGGTTCTTCGACACCGAGTCCACTGGCATGATGGGGATGTTCATAGCTCTCATCTTCTTCGTCAAGTCCCTGAAGAGCCGGACGATCCCATACGCGATCATATCCGGGCTCGGCATGGCCTACATGGCGCTCTGCTGGAGGGCCTTCCTCTATCCGATCAACTTCATCGCGCTCTTCGTGGTCGTAATGGTCCTCATGGGTAAGTGGAGCCGCAGGCTGACCACCTCCTTCACCATAATCGCCTCCATAACCCTCTTCGCGATAATAGTGACGCCGAGCTACGGGATCGGGACCGCCATCTCCGCCTACACCGTCGGCCCGATCGTAGCGGTCTTGGTGTGCCTCCTCCGCTCATTCACCGAGATGATCCCGGACGTCGCGAAGAGGCAGAGGTACACCATAGGGATAGTCCTCGGGACGCTCACGGTGTTCGGCATCCTCACGCTGACAGGAGTGTTCGGGGACATAACCGGCAAGTTCCTCGCCATAATCAACCCGTTCTCGAGGGCGGGCATCGGCTACGTCACCACCGTAGGCGAGCAGTTCCCTGCGATATGGAGCCACTTCTTCACGACTTACCACGTGCTGATACTCCTCGTCCCGGTGGGCATAATCTTCGCGCTGAGGCGGAACCGCGTTGAGGACCTCTTCGTCGTACTCTTCGTCCTGACCGCACTCTATGGCGGCGGATCCTTCGTCAGGCTCCTCATTCTCGCGGCCCCTGCGGTGGCAATAGTGGCGGGCCTGGCGCTCACGAACCTGATGAGCCGCGTCGGGGTGGTCCTCAGGCAGCAGGTCGACAAGAAGAGCCGCGGCGCCCTGCTCAGCAAGTACTACGGCGTCTTCGTGATAGCGGTGGTCATGCTTGCCATGGTCCCTGTTGCCTACGACAACCTCAGCAACGCGAACCGCCCAGCAATGATTGTCTCAGCCTCCACGGGCGCGGCCGTCGAGATACCTGACTGGATCGAGGCCCTTGCGTGGATGCACGCCAACCTGCCCGAGGACACCATAGTCGCTTCATGGTGGGACTATGGATACTGGATAAACGTCATGGCCAACCTCTCCGTCGTGGACGACAACTCGACTTGGAACAGCACCCAGATCCAGAAGGTCGCGGAGGCGTTCCTGAACAACGAGAGCGTCTCGGTCGAGATCTTCAAGACCATGAACGCCTCATACGTCGTGGTCTACGAGCCATTCCAGCTCATCTACAACAATCCGCCGCTGGCCCTGCCCATCACCTCCCTGAAGGGCGACTTTGAGAAGTCCGAGGCGATGATGGTGTGGATCGGCTACAACGCGAGCGACTACATCTCATACGTCAGCCTCGGGAGCGGGTACAGCTGGCCGCTGCCGGCGGGGCCGAAGGCAGCGAACACGACGCTCTACCAGCTCCTCTTCTACCCGTACATAACCGGGTACAAGACGCTGCTGAACGTCACCATAACGCCGCCGACGATGTACACGCCGGTCTTCATATCGTCGAACGGTTGGGTCATGGTCTACCGGATCCTCTGATCCGATCCGCCTTTCTTTCTCCCTTCCTTTTTCTTTATCTTCCATCTCTCTTTCTGTCTCGCCGGCCGGATTTTGCTAGAGCCACAATCGATGGTAAAAAAACCGTAATCCCATTCCGACGTAATTCCGGAGATCAAGTCGTGCCAGAAGAAAAAAAATCATGATCAGGGCCAAGCAAGCTGGCTCAAGCAAGCCAAACGTCAAGCCGGACTTTCGGGCGTCCTGCCGCCCTCCCCTTCCCGCTTCAGGGCAAGCCTGTACCTGCTGTACTTGTCCTCAGGCGAGAACTTTGCCGGGTGTGGGTTCTTGACCGCCCCGCCGCACTTCGGGCAGTGGTCCGTCTTCATGGTATAATCCCCGCACGATGCGCACTTGCGGATCATGCCCTTCAATTGTACCGCCTACCTCAGGAACTCGCTGGAGCCGCCCGCGTCCCCCATCTTGGAAACGATGACCTCCGCGGCCTTCTTCATCGACTCCTCCGCGGTCTTGTAGTCCTTCGCGGTGACCTCGATCCTGTACTTCGGCGCGCCGACATAGGTCACATCCATCCTGATGTCCTTCGACGATGCCGCCTTGACCCCCGAGACGATCGCGGACTTGATGTCCTCAACGCCCTTGGGCTTGGGCGACTTGATCTGGATTATGCCGGTAACCTGCACCATCGGCGTCTCTATGTGGCCCTTGGATGACTCGAAGAGGGCGTTCGCCCAGTTCTCCGGGATCCTCGCCTCTGTGAGCGCCTTCGGCCCCTTCGTCGTGGCCGCCTCGAGCGCAGCATAGAGGTCACCGAAGTGGTCCTCCAGCGGAATCCCGACTGTCCTCACCGCGTCGGCGTATGAGACGTTGAGGGCCTTGGCGGCGTTCTCCATGAGCTTCTCCGCCTTCTTGGTCTTCTTCCACTGGATGAGCTTCTCCTTCTTCTCCCTCTCGGTAACCTTCCTGAGCGAGAGGTCGATGTGCCCCTTGCGGTCGTCGATCCTTATGACCTTGAGCACGAGCTTCTGCCCCTCCTTGACAAAGTCCTTTATGTTCTTGACCCAGGTCGAGGCCACCTCGCCGATCGGCACGTAGCCGCCCTTGTCGAACTCGTCCAGGCTCACGTAGACCCCGTGCTCCTGAAGCCTCGTCGCCGTCGCGATGACGTACTCTCCTATCTCCGGGTAATCCTTCTTCCTGAGGACCATTGTCATCCCATCCAATCAGTAATCAACAAACCGTGCCGAAGACGTCCATAGGACGTGCATCAGTTACAGTAGTTATGGCTTAACCAGCGAAGGGTAATAAAACTGTCGAGAATTCCGCCCGGGCCAATGCGCATTGCTGCCAGGCGGAGAGCAAAAAAGCGCTCAGGCGATCTCTTTTACCTTGTCGGAGAGCAGCTTGCTCTTGCCGCCGGTCGGGAGAGCCAGCTCTTTGCCGCAGATGGTGCACTTGACGACAGACGCGACGCTAGAGAAGACCGTCTGCTCGTTCCCGCACTCCGGGCACTGCACCCTCAGGAACTTGCTCTTTGGCACCGGCGTAAGCATGTCCTTCCTCTTCATGCCATATCACCTCAGACTATCTCCAGCTTCTTCAGCCGCATCCCCGGCCTCTGGTTCATGTACCCGCACTTCTTGCACTTGAGCCTCAGGCTGAGCTTCTTGGTAGTCTTTGCAGTCCTCTTCTGCACCGGCTTTCTGGAGCTTCCGTAACCCTTCTTCTTCCTCTCGTACCTTCTGGTACCTTCTGCGAGGGCCCTCTCCTTGCCCTTCTTGTACAGGGAGACGCTGTGGGCCGTGTAAGCCTTGCACTTCGGGCAGTACGTGTTCATCTCTTTTGGTGTTTTCATCTGAGTTACCTTCTTTGTATCTCCGTCGCTATGCCCCTCTTGACGAGAGCATCCGTGTTCTGTGCCGGTAACAGCACCACGTCCTCGGACTTATAGGGACCGTAGGTTTTTAAATCTGCCCCTACGAACGATGGAACATCTCGGAGCAGCCTAACTAATATCCTTTTCGCAGCCTCTGCGGGCGCCGCCACACCATCAGCCACCGGCTCTGCGGGCGCAATCTTGGCCCCCGGGGACTCGTCCTCCATCAGGTTCGACTCGTTCAGGGTGCCATCCGCGGAGGCGGCGCAGATCTTCCCCATCCTCAGGGCCCTGATCGCGTCAAGCATCCGCCTCGCCCTCGCCGCCTCTGCCTCTGCCAGCTTCGCCTGTATCCCGTTGCCGTTGCCGGCGTTTGTGAGCCCCTTCAGGTACTCCTCGACCCCCTCCTTAAACTCGAACGGCGGGGCCTGAAGCTCCCTCGCCTCCCTCTCGTTGACCCAGAACTCAATGATCTTCTTGTACACGGGCTCACACCCTGGGATCGGCGGCTCCCTTGCATAACAGGTAGAGCCCCAGCGCCCTCGGCACCTCCATCTCGGTGCCCTTTGCAGGGCCCACCTCGCAATCCCCTATCCTAACTCGAGGTATCTCCTTCACATATATCTTTATACTGCCCCCCATGAACGCCACCGCGTCCCTAAGGGGGTCGAATCGCTCCAGGTCCGAGTAGGAGACCCTGGCGGTCTTCAGCGCCGACTTCCCGTGGAGGCTGTTCGGCTGCCTTATCAGCCGCTTCACGTCGAGCGTGACCCTCTCGTCGATGTTGCAGACGTGCTCCCTCGCCGCTGCGTTGGCTATCTTCATCAGGCTCTCGAGGCTGTACCCCCTCATCCCTCCCCAGTGGGGCGGCGCGTCCGATATGTTCTGGAGGAACTTCTCCCTGCCCTTCGATATGTTGTCCGCCACGACAGGCCCGACCACCGCCCTCAGCTCCTCCTGGCTCCTCCCGCTCACGAACTCATAGATCGCCCTCGCGATCTTCCCCCTCCATCCCCCGTCCCTCATGTCTGGGCCAACTATCGGGCCGGTGCCGGTGACCTGCCTGAAGCCGTGCTCCTTGGGGTCCAGCCCTATCCCCCTCACGTAGTCTGCTATCTCCCTCCTGCCGTCGCCGGTCAGCCCGCGGACGCCCTCCGAGACTACGTGCAGGTGATAGCCCCTGTGGCCGGAGAAGCAGATCTCGATCTCCCCCAGCGACACGCCGAAGTCCGGGACTATGAAGTCATCGATGAGCTTGAATATCTCCCTCTTGGCCGTCTCCAGGCAGCCCTCGCATACCCACGTGACCGTGTCGATCTTCTTCATGCCGCACTTAGGGCACGCGTCCGGGGGGAAGCCCCTCCCCCTGCATCCGCAGTCGAGGCACGCCCAGGTGTCGTGCTCGTCCTTGCAGTCGGTCCTTATGTGGTCGGCGTCTATGTCGAATATCAGGTCCGCCCCCTCCCAGCCCTTGGCGTTCATGTCGTCCGCCTGGGGGTTCCTGTAGTATGCCGAGGAGTAGTAGACGTTCGCGGGGACCCCCTCGACTAGGCTCCTCTTCAGCTCCGAGACGCTGTCGAACTTGAGGTGCCTGATCATCTTCTGGTCGCCGAAGTGCAGCAGGGCATACTCCCTCCTGACGAAGTCCTTCACGTCCAGCTGCTCGGCGGGCAGCCTCGAGTAGTAGCCCCTGAACTCATCGAGGACGACCTTGTGCACCCTTCTCTCCTCCCACTCCTGCTGCCCCTGCCCCCCTCCCTCTCCCCTTCACCCTCCCTTCCCTCGTTGGCGCCTCCCCTCCCGTCGGAGCCTTCGCGCCTGCCCCCGCCCTGACCTTCCTCTTGTAGTAGTTCAGCGGGTGGCTCACCGTCGCGCAGAGCCTGTCCGGCTCGGCGCAGAGCCCGAACGACCTGAGGACCTCGCACTTGGGCGGCGCGTACTTCGTCCTCGAGCCGGTAATGCCCGCTATGTGCTCCACCTGGTACCTGGCCTTCCCCTCGTCAAAGTCCGCCACGTTGCCGAAGAGCTTGAGGACGCCGTCGACGCTCTCCCCCACGTTGAGCATGAACGTCGTTATCGCGAACCTCGCCATGTGCGAGAGGCTCTTTCCGGCGCTGAGGTCGTTCATTATCGCGACGATGCACGGCGGCCTCGCGTCGTCCACCAGCCCCTCCGGGAACTCGTCCTCGTACAGCTGCCTCTTCCCCTCCAGCAGCCCCGCTATGCCGCCCAGGTGGGGCTGGAGCGCCGCCGGGAGCTCGAAGTCCTTGACGCCCTCCTCCCCCGCCTTCCTTATTATCCTCAGCTTCAGGTTCTCCGCCAGCAGCCTCGCGAAGTCCTTAGCATCAAGGAAGACGCGCCCCCTGTCGACGTACTTGTTGGTGAGCTTCCATGAGGGCGAGTGGAACTGCGGCGCCACCTCAAGGTACTCCGCCATCCCGAGGCTGAACGTCAGCCGCTCCCACTCCAGCTTCAGGTCCTCGAGGCCGACCCTCCATCCGAAGCTGGCCTTCGCCACCTCCGCCAGCTTTGGGGCGGTCTCCATCTTCAGGAGCTCCTCGCACCGCTTCGCCTCGAACGTGGCGAACCTGTTGACGAGCCACCGCACCCTGCTGGCGTACACGAGCGCAAGGGCGAGCGGGTACGACAGTATCTCCGTCTCCGGGTCGCCCAGCTGCAGCGGCGAGGCGCCGCCCTCTATGCTGCACCTGACCCTCTCCACCGCGCGGCCCACTATCCCCGAGTATGCCGGCGCAGAGAGGTCCGAGAGCGTGAGGTTGTAGCCCTCTATGAACGCCGCCGACTGGTCGAGGAAAGGGTACTTCGCGAGGTCCTCTTTTGTAAGCATCTTGCTCAACAGACCTCTATCTGCCGCCAGTTATAAAAAATAGCTTGGGGCCGCGCCCAGGCACGCCCGTCGCCGGTCAGCCCCCCCGCATCGAGGTCCGCCCCTCAGTCGTTCTCCATCCTTGGAGCCAAGAAGTAGACTATCTTGCCGCCGCTCGCCAGGTTGAACTCGATCCTCAGCGGCATGTCCGTCGAGAACATGACTATCGCGATGTCCGAGAGCGCCGATGCCGCCATCATCTTGCTCAGGTATGTGAGGCTGTAGAGCGCCTTGGCCATCTCCTTGAGCTCTATCGAGAGGAGCTCGCCGCTCTCCTTCGTTATTATGATGTCCGCCTCCCCCCTCTCCCCCGAGGCGCTCACCTTGAGCTGGCCGTTCTCCGCGATCACCCTGACGAAGTCGCTGACGACCTCCGCATCCCTTATCGCCTCGAGCAGGGTCCCCGCCGGAACCTTGACCGTGGCGTTGAACGGTATCCGCGGCGCCGAGAGCTCCTCCTTGCCGAGGTCCAGGAGCGAGAGCGAGAATGTCCTGGCGCTCTTCCCCTTGAACCTTATCTTCAGCCGCGCCTCCTCGTCCTGCTTCTCGAGCTCGAGCTTCTCGCCTCCGCCCACCCTCTTCATGATGTTCTTCATGTCCTCAAAGTTGACGCCTATCGGGGTTTCCGCCCCGCACTCGTAGGACTCGAAGGCAGCCTTAGGGAGCTCCAAGTCTACCATCGCGACCCTCGACGGGTCCATCGCCCTGAGCTTGATGCCTGAAGGATCTGCTATGAAAACGCCCTCCTCGACGAGGGTAGATACCGACTCTATGATGCTCTTCCAAATACGTCCATCAGCAAGAACTGCCTTGAACACAAATCTTCCTCCACGCCAAACTCTATAAAAAGTAGGGATACTTAACGGTTGCGAGCTATAGCCCGCGGCCGTTCACGGGGGCAAAAATGCCATGCGCCGCCCCTACTCGTATTCGCGCCAGGTCATGCCGCACTTCGTGCACCTGTAGAACCTCGTGGAGGGCTCGTCCGCGCTCCTCGTCTGGATCATCCAGTAGTAAGCCTCCATGTTGCCGCACTTCTTGCACTCCGCCCGGGTCGACGGCAGCGTCGCGTCCTTGGGGTTGTCGCTGTCCTTCACTATCAGCTCGCTCTTCGGCTTGCTGATCACCTCGACGAACCTCTGGCTCCCGCTACCCTTCGCGGGCTTCTCGAACTTGCACTTCCTGCAGACAAGGACCTTCCTCTTCGGGTCCTCTATGAGGAAGCATTTGCACTTCGGGCAGAACTCCATTTTTCTTACACACGCCTCAAACAAAGTGCTGCGAAATTTAACCTTAGCGGTCGCCCCTGCCGCGCCCCTCCGGGCTCCCGGCGCCCAGGTACTCCCCGACCCCGCGCGAGATGGTCGCCGCCTGCGAGGCGTTCCTCCTGCCGAGGCCGCGTGACTCGAAGCCCCTGGCGGCCGCCCACCCCGCCAGGCCGTCCGCCTCAGCCCTGCCCCACGCGGATTCCGGCCCCGCACCTATGCTGGTCGCGGTAACCTCGAGCATGAACCCCTGCGACTCGAGCCATTCCGCCGCCGCAGCCCAACCGCCCGGGTCCGCCCTCGCCGCCATGCAGTCGATCCACCCTCCCCGGAAGACGATCGCCAGAAGCGCACCCCCCGCTCCGCCGATCACGTCGATGAAGAGCACCCTCCCCTCCCTCTTACCGCTCCTGATCTTAATCCTGCTCCTGCTCTCGCTTCTGCCCCCCGCCTCGATCTTGCCTTCCCCCGTGCGCCGCCGCGCCGCCATCAGCCGGGCGCCTCCCCATCTTGGATCTTCGCCATCACAGACTTGAGGAGCCCCGAGAATGCCCTGGCCGCCGCCTCCCGCTCGAGCGCCGCGCTCCTGAACTCCATCCCCGAGAGCGACTGCTGGACGGCTGCCGCCGCCTCGTCTATGGACAGCGCCCCCCTGGTCCACGCGCAGGCCAGGGCCGCCTCGACTATGTTCCCCCTCTCGCCGCACTTCAGCCGCGCCGGGGCCGGGAGGCCGGACATCCCGAGCGCCTCCGAGAGCACCCTGTCGGGGACCTTCTCCCCCACTGGGGTCCCGAGGTACCTCGTCTTCGCAAGAGAGTATACTAGGTTGACAAAAGAATCGCCGAGCTGCGCCAACCCCCTGTCGTCGCAGAAGGCCTGGAGCCTCGCCCTCACGAGGGCCTCAGTAGCCAATGCGCGCCCCTCTGCCTGATACTATGGACCTGCGTCCGGAACCGTCTCTTTATACAATCTAAGCCTTCGCCTTGTTGAACTTGCTCTTGAAATCCTTGGCCTGCGCTTCCATCTTGGCCAGCGCGCTGTCGATGGCCTTCCTCGGGCTCCCGTTGCCCTCGGTCGCCACCACGACCCTTATGCCGCCGGTAAGCGGGTGGACGATCTGGTACCCTGCCTGCTTGACCTTCGGCTCGGCGAGCAGCATCGCCCTCAGGTAGTTCCCTAGCGTGTGGTCCTCGTTGGCAATCTCGATCTCGATCATGTTCTTGGTCTCGGATATTATCTTGACGTTCATTCTATCACTCCCTCAACAAATACTCGCTCGACACCTTCCTCCTCTCGTAGACCTTCTCCGTCAAGCATACCAGCTTGTCCCCCCTGAGCACGAGGTTGTCGCCGCACTTCGTGCATGTCGCGAATATGACGCCCAAGTTGTCGTCGGCGGTCGACAGCTGGTAGGGGGTCCACCCCGTTATGACCTTGGCAAGTATCCTGTCGTTCACGTTGGTGACGTCGTGCATGGACTTCGTGTAGCTCTTGGCGGCCTGCGATATGTGCAGCTCGCCCGTGAAGTCGCCGGAGAGGCCCTTCTTGCCCCTGATGGCGACTATCTTGACCACCGCCTTGTCATCCTTGGTGAGCGTGACTATCGCCTCCACAAGGTCGCCCGCCTCCGGCACGGCGGCCCTCCGGCTCACCTTGACTCCCACCTTCCTGTTCTTGGCATCAAGGTCAAGCGCGCCTACGCTGTAGGACTTGATCTTGCCGTCGTCCTCGTAGGTGCCGCTGCCCGGCATGTACTCCTCGATAACGCCCAACTCGTCCCCGGGCATTACAACGCCTCTGCCTGACTTTGCCATTCTCAATCCCTCACAATTCTGTAAAGATCAACATCAAACGCATGAAATCTCTTTTTATGGAAGTGATATGTAGGAGGTAGTTTTATCTTTAACGGCAGTATCTCGTCGACCCTCCCGCCGAGCTCCTTGGTGTACTTGACGATGAACTCCCTCACCTCCTGGCCGCCCTTGTGGAGTGAGTATGCCGTCGGGGCGCACTCCAGCGCTCCCCTCAGGAACGCCCTGTCCGCCTCCCTGACCCTGACCCCGAAGGGCGGGTTCTGTATCACCACGTCCGCCCTCGCCGGCGGGTGCCCCGCGTCGCCCTCCACGAAGTCCGTCGCCCTGCCCACCCCGAGCCTGCGGGCGGTCTCCCTCGCCGCCCCGATCGCCTCAAGGTCCAGGTCGACGCCGACGACCACGTCCGCCCCCATGAGCGCCGCCCCTATCGTGAACATGCCCGTGCCGCATCCGAGGTCGGCGACAGCCCTCCCCTCGATGTCCCTGTGCCTCAGCCCTATGTACCACAGGATCTCCGCCACCTGGGGCGCCGGGAGCCTGTACTGCTCGAGCATTATCTTCGGGTTGGAGAAGTGCCCGACCCTCTCGAGGGCAATCTCGAGCTCGCTCTTCGATGTTATCATCCGCTCACAGCCTCTTCAGGAGCTCCTCGCACTCCTGCATGTTGAGCACCGGTTTGGGGAAGCTCGCCTGGTTGTCCGGCGCGACCCTGGGGCAGCCGGTCACCACGATCGCGTCTGCGAAGGCGAACCCGGAGAGCCTCTCCCAGCTCGCCTCCCTCGCCGCTATCATGAACACGCGCCTCCCTTTGCCCTCGAGCCTCGCCTTCAGCGACCTTGCCCCCCCGGCGTCGAGCTGGCCGGACTTTGCCACGACCACCACCCCGAAGGTCTTGGCACGCATCGCCTCCATTATCGCCCACCACCTCTTGGCGAGCTCCCTCTTCTTGAGGGGTGCCATGTCCTTGACCTCCCCCCGGTACGGGTCCGCCGCGTAGACCTCCTTCTCGACCGCGTTCGCGACCCCCAGCGCGTGGAAGTCCCCGCCGCCGATGAAGAGGAGCGCGTCCACCTCCCCCTCTATTGCAGTCGCTGCCGCGGTCCTGCACCCGAGGACGAGCCCGCCGGTGCGCCCGTCCACCACCGACCTCACTCCTGCCGCCTCGAGCGCCTTGGCGAACTCGCCTATGTACGGCAGGTGCTGCGTGTTGGCCACGAGCCCGACCGCCCTGAACCCCTTCCCAGCCATGATGCCCGCCGCCTTGGCAGCAAGCCCGCGCAGGTCGGCGATGTGCGCAGCAGGGACGTACATGGTAGGCACGCCCCCCTCCCTCCCCTCCCCCTCCGAGAACCTGTGGTGCCCTATGTGGACGATCATGTCCGCCCCGACGCTCCGCGCCTCGCCCTCCGCGAGGTCGCAACCCCCGTAGCACGGGTCCGCGGAGATGATGGGTGAGAAGCCCATCGCCTCGAGCCTGCCGTAGAACTCCGCGAGGTGCTGCTTGAGCCCGTCCGGGGCCTGGATCAGGAGCGCCCTCGCCCCCCTGCCCCTCGCCTCCCTCGCCACCCTCTCAAGCTCGAAGTCATAGTCGCTCATGGGGACATGCCTGCGATAATTGGTTCGCCTTCCCGCAATATAAGAGTGCAACCGGCGGCGGACCTGCTGGCGGGGGCGCCGGCTCCCGCTCAGGCTTGAAAATGATAAAAACCGCGCCCGATGGCGCGTCGGTGCTGGCCTGCTCAGCCGCTCACTCTACGTCGACTACCCTGCATGGCATGGGCATCTTGGCGCAGGCGAGGCTCAGCGCGTCGCGTGCCTCCTTCCTCTTGCCCGCCGGCACCCTCAGGTCGATGATCGGCTGAAGGAAATCCAGCCTCGCGGCGGTGCCGCACGGCTTGCCGAATGACCTCCTCATGCCGTCCTGGAGACGGTCCGCTCCAGCGAATGCCATCATCTTGTTCTCCCTTAGCACCTGGTGCGGGTAGGTCCTGACCTTGAGGTAGTATCCCGTGTCGCCGAGCGCCACCGACATCGTCTTAGTCACGATGACCCTCGCGGCCTCCAGCGCGTTGTGCCTGATCTGCCCCGCCTCTAGCGGGACCAGCCTCACCAATACCGGGAAGTCCCCCTTGGGGTTTCCATAGTCGAACTTTGTGATCTTTGAGCCGGGCACGCCTCTGATGTACTTCCTCCTCGTGTACGCTGGCGTGTCGAAATAACGATAGCAGCTTGCCGGTCTGTCTGGCATGTGTCTTCCTCCGTCTGCTTCCAAATGGAGAATATTGACAGCCTATTTTAGTCTTTCTGCGACCCGGCATGGAACGCCTCGATGACCGCGAGCTCCTCGAACTGGAATCCCCTCCTGATGACGACCCTCCCCTCCAGCCCTGCCCTCGCCAGCCTGCGGGCGGTCTCGCCCTCGCCGTTGAGCGACGACTGCAGGAAGAACGCCCTCCCGCCCCCCTCCAAGACCCCTCCCATGCCGTCTATGAACCGGTCTATCACCGCCCTCCCCCTGGGGCCGCCGCTCCATGCCATGTCTGGCGCGTCGCCCTCCCCCTCCGGGAGGTAAGGCGGGTTCATCAAGATCAGGTCGAACCTGCCGCGGACGCAGGCGAAGAGGTCCCCTACGGCAAAGTCCGCCCTCCCGCCGAGCCCGTTCCTCTCGAAGTTCAGCCTGGCGTTGGCGACCGCACGCGGGTCCGCGTCGATCTCCAGTATCGACCCGGCGCCCCCGGCGGCGACGAGCCCGACCGCCCCGGTCCCGCAGCAGACCTCCAGCGCCCTGCCCGACCGGACGCCCCTTATGGCGTCTATGAGCAGGAATGTGTCCTCGGAGGGCGGGTAGACCCCATCCAGCACAGCCACTTCAACCCCGTCTATCCTCATCCTCACACGCCCAGCCTGTTGCCCTCGATCCTGCTCAGTCCCTCCGCGATTGACATGAAGTCCCGCGGCGAGAGCTCGAAGACCCTCCTGCCCATCAGCTCCTCCCCTATCCCCTGCAGGCGCGGCACTCCTATGCGCTTTATCTTGCCGTACGTCCCCAGCGCCTTCCTGAGGGTCCTCTTCCTCTGCGAGAACATCGCCTTGAGCGTGTCCTCCATCCACGCCCACTGCCTGCCGTCCATGGCCCCCTGCCTCGGCCTCATCCTGACCACTGCGCTCTCCACCTTTGGGGCCGGGAAGAAGGCGCTCTCCGGGAACGTGCCGGCGACCTCGACCTCCGCCCTCAGCTGACATGCAACGCTCAGCCTCGAGTACTCGGGCCCGCCGGGGCCGGCGACCATCCTGTCCGCCACCTCCTTCTGGTAGGTGAGGACCGCGAGCCTGAACCTCCCCTGCGAGAGGAGCCTGAACGTGAGGGGCGTCGAGATCGAGTATGGGAGGTTAGAGACGACCTTGTCCACGGCAGGCAGCTCCGCCTCGAGCGCGTCGCAGTGGAGCACCTCGACGTTGCCCGGGGCGGCCCTCCCCAGGTACTCCGCGGCAGCCGCATCCTTCTCCATGGCGATCACCCTCCCGGCCCTGCCGGCGATCGCCCCGGTGAGCGTCCCGATGCCCGCGCCGATCTCCAGCACGGTGTCCGCCCTGCTCAATTCCGCCGCGTCGAGCATGCAGTCTATGAGCGACTGGTCCACGACAAAGTTCTGCCCTAGCCTCCTGCTCGGCTTCAGCCCGGCCTCAACAAGCGCCCGCTTGGTCCGCTCCAAGATGCCCGGGCTTATCAACCATCAGATCTCCTTCTTCATGGGGGGCTTGCAGAAGATGTAGTACTTGTCTTCGTTCTGCATCTCCGCGAATATCCTCTTGATGACCGTCTTCTTCGGGTCGGCTATATGCGTCCTCTTCTGAATGTCGTTGAAGTCCACAAACGGGCCCTTCTTCCGCTCCTCAAGGATCTGCCACATGGCCTTCTTTCCTATGCCCGGCAGTAGCTCCAGCGAGTGCATCCGGGTCGTTACCGGGCCCGAGTTGTTGAAGAAGCTGACGAACCTCTTCTCGTTCTTCATGACGAGCTCCTCGACTATCCCCTGCAGGACGTCCTTGGCGTTCTGCGTCAGCTCGTCGTACTCTATCCTCCTCTTCACGTGGTCGATCTTGTCCCTGCCCCACCTTCCTATGGCTATCTGGTCCCCCTGCTTCAGCTGGGCGCCAGGGATGGGTATCAGCTCAAGCAGAGTGAAGAAGTCCTCGCCAACTGCCTGGACGATGGGCTCCCTGCGGTAGAGCGGCCTCGTGTCCTTCGGATGCCCATAAGGCAGGTGTTCGAGGATGTAAGCAATCTCCTCGAACTTCCTTGGCTGGTCTCCTCTGTTTGGCTGCATCATTAAACACCATTCTAATGTAACTGGCTTAAGACTTTATATAATTAGGGATGGAAAAAATAAACTATCCCCTGAACGTGCTGACCACGGTCAGGATCTTCTCCAGCTCCGACGGAATCATCGGCTTCGACTCCGCCATGAATATCATCCTCAGCTCGTCGACGCTCTCCGGCATGATGTTCACTATCTGCGTCGCTATGAACGGGGATATGCCGTCATCCTTGAGCCTCTTGAGCAGGCCGTCCGCCTTCTCGGCAGAGAGCTTGGAGAACTTCGTCGCATAGTCGTACGTCCGCTTCTGGAAGTCGCTGAGCTCCCCTTCCTTCATCCTCTGCTCCAGCAGCATCTTGACCTTGGGGAGGGATGCCTCCTCCTCGCGAACGATCTCCCGTGGCATTCACTTTGCCTCTAGTGGTTTTATGTGCTCCGGCCTTACTATGATTACCTTCTCGAAGCCGCCCATGTGGGCCTTGACCACGTATGCCCTGCCCCTCCTCTCTATGACGGTGGCAGTCTTCCCGTGGAACCTCCTGTGGGGCATGCCCTTGAGCGCGGACGGGTCGATCTTAACGACTACCTTCTCCCCCGCCTCGTAGATCCTGAGGATCCTGTTGATCGGGGAGAGCCCCCTCTCCCTGGGCTTCTTCTTGAGCAGTGTTCTTGTTCTGTTCCTGTATCCTACCGAATGCTTCATGCCTATGCACCTTCGTTAACCGCAATCACGTCCAGTTCAACGCACCGCGCGCTGCATCCGATCACGTCCGCGACGCACGGCTTGGTCCTGCCCTCGTCGCCGGATATGAGCTCCTTTACATAGAGCCCGCCTTGGCAGCGCACGACCAGCTCGATCATGCGGTCACCGACCGCCCGGGCCGTCATCTCGTGCACCTTCTTTAGCCTAAGCTTGTCCGCTCGCCGGTGCAGTACTCTGTTCGGAGTTAATTGATTTATGACGCCCCCCTTAAAGCTTTTCTCCAATTTCCTGAGCGCCTCCTCCGGCACCGCGCACCCCAGCTCGACAAGCGCCCTGTAAACCTTCTCGGCGACCTTCGCCTTCTCCTTGAGGGACCTGACCCTCTTCTTGTCCGAGTACTTCAGGCCCACGACCTCGACCTTCCCCCCGCCGGACGCGTTCACCGCCTCCTCCAGCGCCTGCAGGTCCACCGCCCTGACCTTCGCCTCCTTGACCTCGACCACGAAGGGCCTCCCGTTCCCCCTCATTATCGCGTCGACGTCCTCCCTGCCCGCACCGTGGAATTTTGCCCCTGCCCCGCCGGTAGCCGCGATCACAGGGCACGTGATTATCTCCTCGACCGATATCGGGTATATCTTCCCGGTGCCATGGCAGACCTCGCATCCCTTCCCGCCGCAGTGGACGCAGTCCCACTTGGACTGCGGGATCCCCCTCACCAGCTTCCTGTACCTGCCGGAGATGAAGAGGGGCATGGACCTCACCTCGAACCCCGGGCCCGGCAGCTCGACGGTGACGACCACATCCGGCCTCTCGAACTCCACGTCCTTCTGCAGGATCTTCGAGACCTCCTTGCCGATCTCCCTGCTCGCCTCCATCTTGAGCGACTCGCCGAACTCGATGGCGAACTCGGTCTTCAGGGCGTCCTCCCTCTCCGCCACCTCGCCCGCCACGCGGACCCCGACGAGGAAGTTGCCGAAGCCGTACCCCTCAAGCGCCTTGGCTGCCCCCTCCGCGTACTCCCTGACCCTGTCAAGCTCACCGCCGCAGAGGTAGCAGGCGCCGCTGCCTCCGCAGGCGCCGCCGAGCACGTTGGCAGCCGGCTGGAAGCCCCCTTTCGTAGCGAGCGCCCGCAGGAGGCGCTCCCCGTCCGCCTTCTCATTGCCATTACCATTACCGCTGCCATCAACATTGCCGTCGTCATTAGCATTTACCGTATCGTTCGCCGTCCCTGTCCCGTCCGCCCCGACCTTCTTGGACTCCATGTGCCCCTCCATCGCAAGGACGAGCTTTACCGCCCTGCCCCTCTCCCTGTTTGTCACGCCACGGGCGAGGCCGCCGTACTGCCTCCCAAGGCAGCAGTCGCAGAGCGTATACTTCGAGATCATCTTCCTTGCGCTTTCGAGGATCAACAGCAACACCTTCATGCTTCGTGACGATGAAACATGGCGCCTGCTTAAAAATGATGATGGTTCGTCCGCCCCGGCCGCGCCGTCATCCCTGCCTGCAGTCGTCCCTGTCAGCCCTGATATTGGCGACGACCGCCGCCTGGTCGACGGGCATGGGCACTGCCCCCAGGTTGACCGCCACGAACCCCGCCCTCGTGAGCGCCCCCTCCGTGCCTGCCGCGAGCGCCGGGTGCTCGAAGACCGCGCAGAAGTCGCCCCTGAGGCTGACTGCCCTCCCCCCCTGCCCCCTGTAGTAGACTCTCGTGCCCTTGGCACGCGCGATCGAGTCCTCGAGCCGGGCGTCGCTGGCGTAGATTCCCTGCATGACCCTCCCTCCACCCGTGTCCCTGACCTTCCTGAGCCCAGCTCTGAGGATGCCCGAGAGCGACTGCTCGTCCGGCCTGACGTTCCTCATGCTTGCCCCCTCGAAGCTGACCGCCCCGGCACCGCCGAAGTAGACGCTGACCTTGGCGTCGCGCCTCGCCCCGTGAGAGACGAGCAGCGCGCCGACGACGAACCTCGTGACGATGCCCGCCTCCCTGGAGGCGAGCGCATCGGGGGGCGCAAGCAGCGCAAATTCGCGCAAGTCCACTACCTCTGCTTCATGCCGGGCATTGCCCCTGGGAACCTCTTCTGCTTCGTGACCATCTGCTTGATGAACTTCTTGCTCATCCTGTACTGCTCGAGCAGCTCCCTCACGTCCTTCGGCGTCGTCCCGGAGCCCTTCGCCACCCTCCTTATCCTGGAGCCGTCCAGTATGTGCGGCTCCTCCATCTCTGCCGAGGTCATGGACTGCATTATGACCATCCACCTCTTCATCCTCTCCTCGGAGACGTCCATCGCCTCCTTCGGCATGTTCATCCCGAGGCCCGGGAGCGACTGGATTATCTTGCTGAACGGCCCCATCTTCCTGATGGCCTGCATCTGCGCGTAGAGTTCCTTGAGCGTGAACCTGCCTGAAGCGATTGCGCTCATCGTGTCCTTGGACGAGGGTATCGCCTGGAGCTCCTTCACCTTCTCGACGAGGGCCTCGATGTCCCCCATGCCGAGCAGCCTTCCAACGAACCGGGGCGGGCTGAAGACCTCTATCTCCTCAGGCCCCTCGCCCGTGCCTATGAACCTGATCGGCGCCTTCGTGGCCGCGACCGCCGAGAGCGCCCCGCCTCCCCTCGCGGACCCGTCAAGCTTCGTGAGGAATATCGTCCCCACCTTCGTGGCGCTGTTGAACGCCTCCGCCTGCTGCATCGCCTGCTGGCCTATGGTGCCGTCGAGAACGAGTATGATCTCGTCCGGCGCCACCGCCTCGGCTATCTGCTTCATCTCGTTGATCAGATCGCCCTCGTTCTTGTGCCGGCCGGCGGTGTCCACCATTATGACCTCTGTCCTGCTCTCCTTGAAGCGCCTGACGCCGTTGCCCGCTATCTTTGCCGCGTCCGGGTTGTCCCTCTCGCCATAGAACTCAGCCCCTGTCTTCTGGGCGAGCTGCATAAGCTGGTCGTAGGCGCCTGCGCGGAAGTTGTCGGCGCATACCAGCCCCACCGTGTACCCCTGCTTCTTGAGGTACCACGTGAGCTTCGATGCGCTCGTGGTCTTCCCCGAGCCCTGTATGCCGATGAGGAGCAGGATCGTCGTCTTGCCCTTCGGGTACTTCTGCAGCTGGACCTTCTCCCCGCCGAGCAGCGCCGTAAGCTCGTCGTAGACCACCTTCACTGCGAGCTCCCTGCGCGTGATCCCGGGCGGGAGGTCCTCCTCGAGCACCTTCTTCTCAAGGCTCTTGGAGAGGTCCAGGACCAGCTTGACGTTGACGTCGGATTGGATGAGCGCCCTCTGGATGTCCCTGACGAGCTCCTTCACTACCTTCTCGTCCACGACCGGCGCCTTGAGGACCTTCTTAATCGCATTGCTTAGGGACCCGCTGAGGCCATCCAATACCATCCGGCAACACCTTCAGAACTCAATCGGCGAACTTACTAAAAAAGCCTTTAGCCGCACCGCGGGCGGAGCAGCCGCCTAAAATAAAATAATCTGATGAGGATCACTTGACCCTCATTATATTCTTCTCGTTTAGCATGTCCCAGTACTCTATCTCGGCACCGTTCGCAAGCTTGGCGAGAAGCGCCTCGTCCTTCGGCTTCTTTATCTCGAAGGTCTCGTAGTTCTCGAGATCCATGACCTGCACGGTGTCCTGCATTATTGCTATGACCTGGGCGTTCCTCTTCTCGACTAGAGGAACGTCAACTCGCGTGTCCGCCGGGGCAACGATGTTCCTCTTCGTCCCGTCGAATATGCCCACTGCCACGACCCTGCCCTTCGCTGAGCCGTGCTTGCCGGGCTTCGACTTCTCCATCGAAACGACCCTGCACGGAACGCCGTCAATGACAACGAAGCTGCCCTCCCTGAGGGCGCCAATTTCAACCGGTTTTGTCGACATTCGTCCATCCCTTCCAATACAATCTGACTAAAACAAGATTAACTAAATAAGTGTTATTATACAGTTGCCCATGAATCAATAGCGTTTAGAAGACCAACTCCTTTAACCCTGCTTTGGTCTGTGCCATAGCCTCGAGATCAAGACCGTGCCCATCAGGGCAACTGCGATAATGGCTATGCCGGCCTCGAGCGCCATCAGGATGGCGGGATGCGGCATCTGCTTTACGGCTATGCCCGCAAGAGCCCAAATTATTACGAGCTCATACCCTATGTCCTTTCTTGTGACTATAACCGCCATCGCTATCAATAGCGCGACAGCCGTGATGAGAAGGGCCCATGTTTCGGCCGCTATTCCCAATCCGCCCCAATTCAATGCGACCAAAGTTACGGCTACGTCAGCAATCGTCGCAATGGTGATCCAGCCTAGGTAAACGCTGAATGGAAGATGCACCGCCAGCCTCTCGCGCACCGGCGCCTGCTCCCTGCCAACATTCAGGCGCAGATAGATTGTGATCAGGCTTATCAGAAGCAGGAATATCAATCCCACAGAGACGACGAGCTGCCCGTACTGCCAGCAGAATATCCATGCTATGTTCATGATGCTGCTTACCACAAAGAGCCAGCCGATCTTCCTTTGGAAACCATTTCCATTCTGGCTCGGCAGCGCTTGGTAGACAACGAAGATGCCAAGCAGCAGATAGATCACCCCCCAGATGGCAAACGTATAGCCCGCCGGGGTGATGAGCGTAGGGTACGCGTCAGAGACCTCGGCCGTGTTCACGCCGCCAATGAGCTTGGTGCTGCCCGCGATGCCATTTATCACGAGGGTCAATATGAATGCCGCCAGATTGCTCGCTTTCAACAACCAAGAATCTGTCGCCACAATTAACCTCCCCCAAAAGTTCCTATGTACCTATGCTGACCGCGGTATAAAAATTCTATGAGCTGGAATGATCTCCCCCTTCCTGACCTCGAGCCTCTACCGATTTGCCTCCTTGGATTTCGATTGCTGCCCCCTCGAGCCGGATGCGATAACCCTTTAATACAATCTGAAGGCAAGCATGATTTGTGGCGATTTCAATGAGTGATAGTGGAGTCTATGCCCCACCGCCGCCCCCGCCGCCAAAGGGCAGGGACATGGCGAAGCTAGCGCTGGTGGGGGCCGTGGTTTTCCTGATGGTAATAACAGGGGTCGTCTACTTGCAGCTTAGTGGGCAGGTCACTAGCCTGCAGGGCTCATACAACGCCCTCAACGCTAATTATGCCGACCTGCAGGGTGACTTTTTGACGCTGAACCAGAGCTACACGTGCTGCAGGGATCGTACAGCTCGCTAACGGCGAACTATAACTCCCTGCAGGGCTCATACAACGCCCTCAACTCCAACTTCTTGAGCCTCCAAGGCGCATACGGTGCGCTCAACAGTAGCTATCAGGGCCTGCAAGCGCAGTACGCGAACCTGAGTGGCAGGTACAGCGCGCTCGCGTCGGAGTATGACACGCTGGCGACGGAGTACGAGATAGTGACGACGCTACACGTCGGCACCTCGATGGAGACCTACTTCGATTACGTCAGGGCGAACGTCATAACTCTTGGCGGCCAACCGCTTGGAGAGGAGGAATGGGCAAACTACCCTGACTACTATGAGGACAGCTGCAAGATGGCCGCCTACTTTGCCGCGCATGACGCAGGGCAGCTCTACTGGCCCTCGATGGAGGACGAATCCGGATACTACGAGGCGACTGGAGAGTACTCCTACGAGACTGCGGTGGCAATGGTCGACTACGCGCTGGAGGTCGCCGGCGTGAACAGCTGGGACTCGGACGTCGTCAAGATCGACAAGATACTCGCGTTCATGGATGCGAGGGTGGAGTATGAGACGCGGCTCATCGACCACATGTGGTTCCCCATCGAAACACTGTCATTCAGGTCAGGGGACTGCACGAGCTTCTCGATACTGGCTGGCTGCATGTTTGAGCGGGTCGGGATCAAGAGCGCGGTCGGCTTCTTCACAAACGACACTCTAGGCGCACATGCGATGGCCCTCGTGCACATGGACGACCTGGGGCCCTACGGGTACGTCTACTACTCGTCACTCACCGGCTATGGGCTGGCCTCCGGGACTTGGATTGTCATCGAACCCCAGACCGGCTCGCTGGAGGAGAATTATGAGTATACCGATTGGATCTTGTATTGGGACCTTGTAGCGGCGTCGGAAGTGAAGTATGGGGCCTAGTGCCCTCCCCACTTTTTTATTGCGCCAAGAATTGTCGCGCTGGAGGCTGTCGTGCGCAACGTGTTTTTTAATCACTCGGCTGCTTGATTGCCATGACCTTCATGCTGACGACATTCTTTGCGTATCCTCTTGCCTGATCAATGGATACCTTGCCTGCCCCGATGGCCTCTTTCACTTCAGGAAGGTCAATGAGCGAATCAATTGAATACACCGACTCCTCAAGTTCTCTTATACCTGCGAACCCCGCCCCTTCCATGGCCTTCAGGTACTCCTTCTTCAGCGCCGCCCCGCCGACGCAGGCAACAAGCGACGCCGTGGACTTGAGGAACGCCGGCAGAGGCGCCAGCAGGACGATGTCCGATACCATGATCCTGCCGCCGGGGCGCAGAACCCTATGCGCTTCTCGGAAGACCCTCCCCTTCTCCGGCGAGAGGTTGATGACACAATTGGATATGACCACGTCTATTGAATTGTCTGCCACCGGCAAGTTTTCGATCTCCCCGAGCCTGAACTCAACATTCTCAAATCCGCCATTCTTGGCGTTCTTCCTTGCCCTTTCGAGCATCTCCGGCGTCATATCGACACCTATCACCCTGCCCTTCGGGCCGACTCTCCGGGATGCCAAGAAGGAATCGAAGCCCGCGCCGGAACCCAGGTCCAGCACCGCCTCGCCCTCTTTAAGGGACGCCAAGGCGACCGGGTTTCCGCATCCGAGGCCCAGATTCGCGCCTTCTGGTATCGAGTTGACATCCTCGTCAGAGTATCCTATCTTCTTGCTGACCTCCTCCGGAGTGATCGTATTGCAGCATGAGCTTGAGCAACAACCTGATTGTTCTCCTTTGGCTATGCTTCCATATCTCTTACGGACCGCCTTCCGCACGCTGTCCCCCTTCATACCTGCCCCCTCTTCATCATCTGCTCTATAGCATAAATGTGGTCATTAACTTTATTCCAGCAAATCATAGGCCTCACCGAAATACTTATAGACATATTCCAATATCTAGATATATAACTGTGCTGGTATCCTATGTCTGCCATAGAAAAAATATCTGACGCAATACTGTCAGGAGATGCAGCTGAGGCCGCAGGCGCAACACTGGGCGCAGTAGAGTCCGGCACGAGCCCTTATGACATAATCAGGAGCGGCGTCCTGAAGGCATGGTCTGATTTCTGCATATGGTACGAACGAGACGAGAAAGAGTCACTGAAGGCGTGGCTTGGCTGCTTCAAT
>MAGS01000082.1:38871-50407 GCA_001717005.1 Candidatus Methanomethylicus mesodigestus
CTGGGCGCAGTAGAGTCCGGCACGAGCCCTTATGACATAATCAGGAGCGGCGTCCTGAAGGCATGGTCTGATTTCTGCATATGGTACGAACGAGACGAGAAAGAGTCACTGAAGGCGTGGCTTGGCTGCTTCAATGCGACCCTGAAAGTGCTGAAGCTTCTCGACGAAAGGCTGGCCGCCCCCGACCCTCCGTATTCGGTCCTAGTGGCCACCGCTCTGGGGGAAGGCCATGTTCTCATGAAGGCCATTATCGCGACGATGCTCCGGGCGAAGGGGCTGAAGGTATACTCTTCGCTGAGGGGCCTTAGGCCTGGGGACGCAGGCGATGCCCTTTCAGACCCGACGCTCCGTTTCGTCGTTCTATCACGCATCGAGTCGGGCATTCAGGCCCCATCAAGGGATTTAATCAGGCATGTAAAGGAGAAGCGCAAAGACGTGATGACGATTGCTGGTGGCCCCGCCGCGAAGGACTGCGGTGCGGACATCGTAACGAGCGACCTTGAAGAGTTGGACCGGATATTGAGCTGCCCGAAGGGTCGGGGCGATTGACATGGGCGACAAAATAAGTAGAGGTCTGCTAAGATCCAGGGAACGGACCTTCAAAGCGCTGTCTGATGGCACCCGACTTGAAATAATCGAATACCTAAAGGACGGCGAGAGATGCGTCTGCGAGATAATCCCCCACATAGGGAAGGCGCAGTCGACAACCTCGAAGAACCTCGGCATCCTATTCAGGGCCGGCATCCTTGACAAGCGGGAGGACGGGAAGAAGACCTTCTATCGCATAAAGAATCCGGAAATATTCCGGCTCATGAAGGACGCGGACTCTCTGAACCTGAAGGACCTTGCCTCTGTCTCTGAGACGGTTGACGCCCTGAGAAGGGCCATTGAGGGATGATGTTTCCGATGCCCTATGATCTGCTGGTCTCCGCCCTGCTGGCGGGATGGAGCGCGTTTCTCGATTATGTTTCTGCGCATGTGCTCTTCTCGATAGTCCCTGCTTTCTTTCTGGCGGGGGCAATCGCATCCCTGCTGAAAAAGGAGGCCGTAATGAAGTACCTGGGCGCAGAGGCGAAGAAATCAATATCATACGTCGTGGCAGCCGTTGCGGGCATCATATTGGCCGTCTGCAGCTGCACGATACTGCCCCTCTTCACGGGCATATACCGGAGGGGCGCCGGTTTAGGCCCTGCCATAACATTCCTCTATTCCGGGCCTGCCATAAGCATCATGGCGATCACCATTACTGCAAGCATCCTCGGTTATGATATCGGAATTGCGCGGGCGGCCGCAGCAATATCGTCCGCCATACTCGTAGGCCTTATGATGGGCAGCATCTTCAAGAGCGATATAAAAACCAAGCAAACGCCAAAAACGCAGGAGGGCGGCACGGCAGGCGCGTCCAGCCCGATAAGGCTGGCGTTCATCGCGCTCCTGACCGCCATGGTCTTGATCGGGCCCGCCTCATACATCGACATTATGATAAGGATAGGCATCCTGATCGGATTGGCAATCCTGGCTGCCTATGTCCTCTTCAGCCGATTCGACCGCGAGGAGATCAGAGAGTTCGGCAACGAGACTTGGTTCCTGTTCAAGAAGATCTTCCCCATACTCCTCCTGGGCAGCTTTGCGAGCGGAGTCATAGGCGCCCTGATTCCGGTCGAGATCCTGAAGCTGCTGTTTGGAACAAACAGCGTCTTATCCTGCCTTATAGCTTCGATCGCCGGCGCCTTTCTTTACATGCCGACGCTCCTCGAGGTGCCAATCGTCGGGAACCTCTTCGGGTACTCCGCCGGCATCATGGCATCGGGTCCTGCCCTGGCCATACTACTCACAGGGCCTACGCTCAGCCTCCCGAGCATGATCGTGATATGGAGGACCATAGGCGGCAAGAAGGCGGGGACGTATTTTGTCCTAGTGATAGCGCTGGCCACTGCGGCGTCACTGGCGTTCGGAATGCTGCTTGGATAAAACTAAAATAAAAATTGGACATAATATGAAAATGGGGAATTTGGTCATGGCAACAAAAAAAATTATAGTATTTGGAGGATCGCCCCCCTGCGCAAAATGCAAGAACGTAGAGAAAATTTTCAATGACGCTGTAAAGGAGCTGGACCTCGATGCCCAAGTGGTTCATGTTTCCGCCTTATCAGACGAGGGGGACAAGTATGGCATAATGATCACTCCGTCTGTGGTGATCAACGAGAGAGTAGTGATCAGGGGCAGGGTCCCGTCAAAAGAGGATGCAAAGAAGATTCTCCAAGAAGAGCTTAAATGATCTGTAATGGTGATTAGCATGATTAAGGTTGAATTCTTTGTCGCGGAGCCGCCCTGTGCTGGCTGCGTGGACCTGCTGAGGACCGCGGACGAGATCGCAAAAAAATATGCCAAAAACGCCCAGGTGATAAAGCACTTGGGACCGTGCCCCGAGTTTGAGAAATATGGACTAACCATGGTTCCAGCAGTAGTCTTTGAGGAAGGGCGGATAATGCTGATGGGCGTCTGCCCGGACATGGAGACGCTTACAGGTTGCTTCTTGGAATTGGGGGTTGAGTAAAATGGGATTGAAAATAGAAGTCTTCACATCGCTGCCGTCGTGTTCCGGCGGAAGGATGGTGCTAAGGCTGATGGACCAAATCAAGAAAGAATACGGCGGCAAGGTCGAGATCGAGGTCTTCAAGGGACCGACGGATAAGGCGAAGGAGTACGGCCTCAAGGTCAGCCCTGCCATCATCATAGACAAAGACGTGCGTATCATCGGCGTATGCCCGTCAAAACAGACCATGAAGAACGCCATAAGGGAAGCCGGCGTAGTTTAGGCATCCGGCATCCGCGGTCAATGGCCTGCCGCCCCCCTCCTTCTCTTGCGGGCGGCGCAAAGTTCCCGCTCGGGCAGTCCTAGCGCCCCTCCGGGCTTGTGCCCGCATGCTGGCGGTACAATTTCTTTGAGGCGCCGATTGCCCATGCCATTGATGCTATTACCACGATGTACCCGAGCGCCCTGACCACAACCAACACGTCCGCCAGCGCGCCCCCCATGCCTATGACCGTAACGAAATGCGAGATTCCGAAGAGCCCGAAAGCCATGCCGATGAAGAGCGGCAGGCGGTACAGCACCTTGCTTATCCTCCTGCTCTGCCTGTACCCGACGTAGCCCAGGATGACTATCAGCATGCAAAAAACAAGGTTCATAGCCGCTATCATGTCCATCTCAATCAATCCCCTCTTCTCTTGGCGCCCCCGCCCCCCTCCTGACATGGAGTAGCATGGAAACATGTCACAGATCCCTGCAGGATAAAAAAATTTACCGCTGGCTGCCGCCCCCCTCGCCCGCATACAGCGCCGCCCGCATGCTGGCCGCCACCTTCCCGCCGGCGGCAAATGATATTAGGTATGGCCGATCAAAATTCTGTGAAGCCCGTTGGAAGAGGGGATCTGCAATTAACAAGAGCCATCTGGCGTTCCCGTTCCTGCTCATCGTCCTGCTGTCGGTCCTGTTAGTGGGCTACATGGGCGAGGCTGACCATGCGAACAAAAGGGAGGCTGTCAGGTCGCTGGTCATCGACGCCGCAGCCCTCATCGAGGATGAAGGCGCATCCGCCTACCCCGCCTTCCGACAGGACGGCTCCGAGTGGCTCCACGGAGACACCTACGTATTTGTCTGGAGGACCGACGGCATGCGCCTCGTCTACCCGCCGGACCCGAGCGGCGAGGGCCAGAACATGAGTGCCCTGGTGGATGCCGAAGGAAAGCCGATCGGGATGCTGTTCATTAACACTGCCTTGAGTGGAGACGGCGAGGGCTGGGTGGACTATCTCTGGCCAAGGCCTGGCGATGCCGTACCGTCAGCCAAGCAGACCTACATCAAGGGCGTCTCCGCTGGAGGGGAGTCGCTGCTCGTCGGCTCCGGGCTCTACGCGGGCTCCGCGGAGGGTGCCATGAGGCCGTTGCAGTACCTCGCCATAATCATGGAGAGCGGGATCGCCGTCGCCGGGCTGCTGCTCGCGGTCCGCCAGAAGAGGTTCTTCGGCTACGGGATATTCCTGACCTTCGCCATCTACGTCTTCTACGACATGGCGAGGCTCATCCCGCTGGAGGTCTCCGACGCCACCCTCTACCCTGCGTTCTTCGTGGCCACAATCTCCGCGCTGTGGGCCGTCATCCTGATCTACAGGGAGCGGCAGAATCAGAATCAGAATCAGGCTCAGGCGCATCCGGCAAGCCCTTAGATGGTCAGGGTATCTCCGCCCCTCCCGTTGCCTCACGCTTATTATGTGCCGGCGCAATATCGTTAACACAGCCTTAGGAGGCCCTCGCATGACGATCGAGCAGAAAGGCGGCATCCTGCTCATTGGCATAATGTCCGTCATCATCCTCTCCGCCTTCGGGTACGCCGTGAGCCAGTACACTGTTATTGCGGCATCGGCGCCTACGGTTGGCGTTTACCTTGCCGACGGGCTCGGCAGGCCGCTCTACTGCCTTTGCGGCGCCGCGACCGGCGGGTGCAATGACTCCTGCATGTCCGCATTCTTCGAGTTCTCCGGCAGGATCTATGCCGCCCCTCCCCTCAACCAGTCCGACTTCTCATATGTCTCGGGGAGCCCGATCGGCCACATCGCCTACAGGGGCGCCCCCCTCTACTACTTCCGGGACGACACGAGGGACGGAATATACGGCGACGGATACATGGGTGTCTGGCGGCTGACGAGGCCATAGCCCCCTGATGCATGCGCTGGCGCGCGAGCGTCCTGAAGAATGGGGTGCGCTGAAGCCGAAGAAGGTGCTAAAAAAACATAAACAGTAAAGAAAAAAATAAAAAAAGGGAATTTCGATGTTGACGCCGAGGCCGCCGCCCCTGCCTTACCAGGCTCCCCGCTCTGCCCTTACCTTGGCAACGAGGTCCTTGGTAACACCTACTGCTGCGGAAGCGTCGTGAGGCCTGTCGTCGGCACCGATGGAAAGCGCCCACTCCTTCGTCACGGGTCCGCCGCCAACGATCACCTTCACCTTGTTCCGGATGCCTGCATCCTGCAGCATGCCGATGACCTTCTTCATCGATGGCATGGTGGTGCTCATCAGCGCAGACATGCCGATCACGTCTGCCTTGAGCTCCTTTGTCTTCTCGATGAACTGAGCCAGCGGGACGTCCTTGCCCAGGTCGACGACCTTGAAGCCTGCTGCGCTGAGCATGATCTTCACAAGGTTCTTGCCGATGTCGTGTATGTCGCCCTCGACCACTCCGAGGATGACCGTCGCCGGCTCGCTCGTCTTGTCCGACTTCATGTGCGGCGCAAGGACATCGACTCCTGCGTTCAGCGCGTTGGCCGAGCAGAGCACCTCGGGCACGAAGAACTCCTTCCTCTCGTACTTTGAGTTCACTATGCTCATCGCGTCCCCGCCGTGCTTCGTCACCAGCTCGTATGCGTCAAGGTTGGCCGCAACGCCTTCCTTGGCCCACTTCGCGGATGCCGCTTCGTCGCCGTCAACTATGGCCTTTATGAATCCGTTAACAATCTCTTCTTTTGTCGCCATTTCAATCACCTATTGGTACACCATGCATCTGGCAACCTCTACCAGTGCCTTGAAGTTCTCAAGCGGCGTTCTCGGCGGTATTCCGCACGAGGGCATCAGCACATCGACGCCTTTCTTTATGGCATCGATCGCCGCCTCCCTGACCTTCTGCGGTGTCCCGAAGAGGAGCGCGGTGATGGTCGGCACGCCTCCGACGATGGCAATCTTGTTGCCCACGATCGCCTTCGCGAAGCCGATGTCAACCTGCGCATCGACCGAAAGCGCATCGAAGCCGGTGTCCGGCATGTAAGGCAGGTAAGCCGAAGTGTTGCCGCATATGTGCAGTATTATGGGGGCGCCGATCTTTCTCGACATGTTCTTGTAGACTGGAACCATGACGTCCCTGAAGAACGCAGGCGAGAGTATGTCCGAGGTCGCAGACGGGTCCGCGATGCAGATTATCTCCGCACCGCTCCGAAGGGCCCTCTTGCAGTCCGCTATGTTCATCTCGGAGATGGTCATCAGTGCCTCCTTGACCTCCTCGAGCGGCCTCTTCTTGGTCCAGATGCAGAACTTCTCGATGCCGAAGATGTGGCCTGCGATTGTGAACGGGCCGGTTACCTGGTTCGCCACCGGCAGGTAGTCGCCGTACTCCTTCATGAGCCTCAGCTCGACATCGTGCTTCATCCTGAACCTTCCGCGGTCTAGGATGTCCTCCGGGATCTTGAGGTCCTTCAGGTCGGCGAAGACGTGCGACTCGACGCTGGGATGCCTGTCGATCCTCCCCCAGTTGATTTTACAGCCTAGTGCCTCTGCCTCAACGCAAAGGTCGAATGGCATTTTGAATCCTTCAAGCCCAACTACTTCCCAAGCAGCCGCTGCAAGCCTGAATGCGAGCTCTGGGTCCCTGTTTGCCTCCGGGAACGGCGCCTTGACGGCGTTCATCTGATCCACGGTGCATGTTGTTAGGGTATCCAAGCAGCTAATCCTGTCAGCCTTGCGCTTGTTGCCTGTTACACAAAGAAGGGCACGTTTGCGCGGTGTCATTTCACCCATATCAACACCTTCAGTACCTCCTTAAAGGACGTCGAATTATTAAAACTTGTCCGAATTCCGCGGCTCCCGCACTCCCCGGGCGCCCAAAACCACAAGCGAAGCGGTTAATATCCTATGGGCCCTATTCTTATCCTGAGGTCTGGAGCCGTGAAGGTCAAGCGCGTCGTAGTCGTCTCTAAGATCAACTCCGGCGAGGCCGCGGAGATCGGCCTTAAAATCGCCTCGCGCCTCTCGTCAGGCGGCATCGATGTAGCCTACTCTGGCGACCTTGCCGGGAGGGCGGGCGCCGAGGGCGTGCCGCTCGAGGCGTCAGGCGCCGACATGGCGATAGTCGTCGGCGGCGACGGCACCGTCCTGCGCACGGTCCAGAAGGTGGGTCAGGTCCCGGTCCTCGGCGTCAAGGTCGGTGCGCTCGGCTTCCTCTGCGAGGTCGCGCCAGATGCCTGGGCGGACGCGGTCGACAGGGTTGCCTCAGGGCGCTTCTACCTGGAGCACCGTGCGAGGCTCGCCGTCTCCCACAAGGGCACCGCCCACCCGGACGTGCTCAACGAGGCGCTCATAACGACCGGGAAGCCGTCCAAGATACTCTCGCTCTCCGTCTCCAAGGACGGCGAGCCGCTGCACCGCGGCCGGGCGGACGGGGTCATGGTATCGACGACGACCGGCTCGACAGCCTACGCCCTCTCCGCCGGCGGCCCGATAATCGACCCTCAGGTGGACGTGATGCAGGTCAGCTTCATCTGCCCCCTCGCCGCCGGGCTGAGGCCCATGCTCCTCCCCGCCTCGAGCAGGGTCGAGGTCGAGGCAAGGAGCGAGGGCTCCCGCGCCATCTGCGTCCTGGACGGGCAGGCGTCCTTCGAGGTCGAGGCCGGCGTGCCCGTGCTCATCGAGCGGTCGAGCATGCCTGCGGTCTTCGTCAGGCTCGGCAGGTCCGACTTCTACAGGCGCATACGCGAAAAGATCAAGCTAGGGTTCGAGGTCTGATCAAGTTGGTTACTACCTACGTCCTCGACACCTCCGCGATAATCTACGGCTTCAACCCCCAGCTCGTTCAGGGGGACCACTACATCACCCCGCGCGTCGAGTCCGAGCTCTTCGGCAAGAAGACCCGCACCATAACCGACCTCTGCGTCTCCTCCGGCAGGCTGAAGATACGCTCGCCGGCCGACAAGTACAGGATCATCGTCAAGAGCCACGCCAGCTCATCCGGTGACCTCTCCGTGCTCTCCGAGACCGACATGGAGGTGGTGGCGCTCGCCCTGCAGCTCGCGGACGAGGGCGCGCCGCCGATCGTGGTCAGCGACGACTACAGCCTGCAGAACCTCTGCAGGATGCTGAAGATAGAGTTCAAGCCCATGATCACCAAGGGCATATCCCACGAGTTCTGGTGGTTCCTCTACTGCCCCGCATGCGGCGCGACCTACGAGCACTCCCTCAGGGCGACCGAGTGCCGGGTCTGCGGCCACCAGCTCAAGCGCAAGGTCTACAGCAAGAAGAACATCAATCCCGAGGCCGGCAAGCGCAAGGCGTGAGCGCCTCAGGGCCTGACGAACTTCGCGATGAAGTACCCCGGCGTATCGGAGACGTCCGGGTCGAACCTCTGGGCCGCCCCCAGCCTCCCGCCGCCGATCCCGGGGCCGCCCACGGCCGGAGACTGCCTGTCCAGCTCAAGCCCGAGCTCGTCGAGGGCATACCCGACGACCGCCTCGTCCTCCTCGGCCGGGAGCGTGCAGGTCGAGTACACGACCGTGCCCCCCTTCTTCACGATTCTGGCCGCCACCCTCAGGAACTGCTTCTGGTAAGCCGCGCACGACTCGACCTCGGACGGGGCCGCCTCCTCGTATAGCTTGGGCCTGACGCCGAGCGCCGTGCACGGCGGGTCGACGAGCACCCTGTCCGCCCGCAGCTCCGGGAAGTCCCTGTCTATGTAGCGCGAGTCCCTCTGCGCCGTCCTGATCGACCTTATCCCGAGCCTCCTGATCTCGCCCCTCATCCTCCTGAGCCTCTTCGGCGAGTGCTCGAAGGCATAGATGAGCCCCCTGTCGCCCTGGATCTGCGCCACATGCGTGCACTTGTTGCCGGGCGCAGCGCAGAGGTCCACTACCACGTCGCTGGGCTGCGGGTCGAGCACCCTCGAGGTCACCATGGCGGGGAGGCTCTGCTCCTGTATCTCGCCATCCCCGAAGAGCCTGGACTCCCGGACCGGCGGGAGGCTGTAAACCGACTCCCTCGTGTCGACCGCTATGCCCGCCGTGTGCCTCCTCGCCGAGGAGAACCGGGCTATCCCTGTCCCGACGATGTGCCCCCGGGGGTCCGCCATGAATACCTCGTCGCCCGGCGCCACCCTCTCGGACCGCAGTATGCCCGGCTCGTAGAGCTTGCTCCCCAACATGACGCTCTCCGCCGCGAACTTGTCCACGACGACCATCTTTCCCCTCCGCTCGACCGCCCGCGGCTCCCCCGGGTAGATCACCACCGCCTCCTCCAGGATGGCGGACCTGCCGCACCTGACCCCCATGGCGCCGAACTCCTCGGCGACCCTCTCGGCCGTGGTCTTGAGCGTGTTGACCCTGATCGCGTACTCCGATGGCGGCCTGGTGAGCGCGCGGAGCACCCCCTCCAGCCTGCCGCCGTACGTGCGCCGGAGCACCCCCTCCAGCCCGGCGCCAACCTCCAGCCTGGGGGTCCCTGCGTCCGGCTCATCCGCCTCCATCCTCATCTCTGTGCCCATCTCCCTCTTCCTCTTCCTCGAGTTCCCACAGGCTTACCTGCTGGCGGGAATCTATTTATTTTCCTGTCGGGTCTAGTGAAGCCTGATCTGATGCACATGCCAACCGGTCTGCTGGCCAAGCGGGAGGACGGGGTCGACCTGCCCCGCATAATCGGCATCCTGAAGAAGGGCCTCGCCTCGAACGACCACGGCGCCATAGTCACCTTCACGGGCGTGGTCAGGGGGAAGACCGTCGGCGACTCCGCCGTCGACCGGCTGGAGTACGAGGTCTACGAGGAGGCCGCCCGGGAGTCCGTCCAGGCGATTGCCGGGGCGCTGGCGGTGATCGATGGCATCAAGGACGCCGTGATCTGCCACAAGCACGGCACCTTCAGGCCCGGGGAGGAGGTCCTCTACGTCGCCATCGCGGCGGAGCACAGCGGCGAGGCGTTCGACGCCCTCAGGCTCGCGGTCGGTCGGATAAAGCACGAGCTGCCCATCTGGAAGAAGGAGCACTCCTCGGACGGCAGCTACTGGGTCTCAATCTGAACGGGCGGCGGGCATGAAGCCGGCGCGGCCCTCAGGCGGGCGGACGACATGCCTGCCTTTCAGTACCGCCCAATAAGCATAAACAAATGACTAAGAATCCGCACTTGCGGCTGCCCGGCTCACCTGCCGAGCCTTATACCGAGTATTGACTCCGCCGCGTCGTATATCTTGGCCGCCCCGGTGAAGTCCTTCCCCTTGCTCCCCCCGGTCATCTCCCACGACAGCCTCTCCAGCAGCGCCAGCGTCTGCCCCGTCTCCAGGTCGTCATCGAGGGCGTTGAAGAACATCCCGCTGTACTCCTTCACGCAGTCGCTCATCTCCGGGCCCCTCCCCCAGTCCATGGCCGCCCTCGCCCCGCCCATTATGGACTCGAGCGACCTCTCCGCGCCCGCCAGCCGCTCCTCCGAGTACTCGATCTGCTCCCTGTAGTTCTTGGAGAGCAGGAAGAGCCTCAGCGCCTCCGGCGAGTGCCTCTTCAGGACATCCCTTATGTACACGAGCCTGCCCGTCGACTTGGACATCTTCTTCCCGGTCATCAGCACGAAGTTGTTGTGGAGCCAGTACCTGACAAAGGTCTTCCCTGTCAGCGCCTTTGCTATCGCCGCCTCGCACTCGTGGTGGGGGTATATCAGGTCCATGCCCCCCCAGTGTATGTCCAGCGTCTCGCCTAGGTTGGTTATGGCCATCGCCACGCACTCCGTGTGCCACCCCGGCCTCCCCCTGCCCAGCGGGCTCTCCCACGCCTGCTCATTCTCCCCTCCCTGCCTCCACAGCACGAAGTCGAACGGCCCCCTCTTGGTGCCCTTCTCCAGCCTGTCCTTGACCGAGCCCTCGATGTCCTTCACGAGCTCGCCGAAGCCGCCTGCCCTCCCCACGTCGAAGAAGACCGTGTTCCCGGACCTGTATGCCGCCTCCTTCTTGAGGAGGTCCTCCGTGATGCCCACGATCTTCGGTATGTAGTCGGACGCCTTCGCGTATACCGTGGCCCTCTTCACGTTCAGGGCATCCATGTCCCTGAAGTACTCCTCTATGAACCTGTCCGCCAGCGCCAGCGGCGCCAGCCCCGCCTCGACCGCCCTCGCGGTTATCTTGTCGTCCACGTCGGTGAAGTTCTGGACGTGGAGGAACTCGAGGCCGCTTGCCATCATGTACCTCTTGAGGACGTCGAAGTTGATGTAGGTCCTGGCGTGGCCTATGTGGCAGTAGTCGTAAACGGTCGGCCCGCAGACGTAAGCCCTCACGAAGCCCGGCTGCTGCGGGATGAACTCCTCCTTCCACCCGACCTTCGTGTTGAAGATCTGCATCCGACTCACCCCAGCTCCAGACCGGTCAGGGCATAGACCCTTCCTGTGTCCAATAAGGGTTTCTCTCCGAGATATAGCCTGCTCAACCGGGCGACGGTCTCCGTCCCGGCGAGGCCCGCGTGGGGCGTGACCGCGCCGCAGCCCACCCCCCCGCTGCCGAGCGCCGCGTACAGCAGCCCGAGGCCCGCCTCCCTGTCGTCGGCGACGACCGGGCCCACCATGGGCTCCGCCGGGTCCGCCCTCACGAAGGCGAAGCCCCTGCCCCTCGTCGGGGAGAGCGTACGGTGCTCCCCCGCCATCATCTCCAGCAGGCGGGGCCGGCGGTACCCGAAGCACGCCTCGTCTAGGGCGAAGTCCGCCCCCCCCCCCCCCCCCCCCCCCCCCCCCCCCCCCCCCCCCCCCTGCC
>MAGS01000082.1:50555-57994 GCA_001717005.1 Candidatus Methanomethylicus mesodigestus
GAACCTTATCAGCCCGAGCTCCCCCGCCTCCGAGAAGCCCTGATTCCTGTAGAATCCTACCTTGTCGCCGTACGAGAGGAGCGAGATCGTCCTCTTGCCGCCGTTCCGCGAGACCGCCTCGCCCACCAGCGCCTTCCCTATGCCCCTCCCCCTCATGTCGCCCCTCACGACGATGTTGGAGAGCCATGCCACCTCGCCGTAGTCGAGGACCGTCACCATGCCTGCGACCCCCCGCCCGTCGCGCGCGACTAGGGTTTCCATGCACCCCGTCGACCAGAGCGCCGCGAAGTCGCGCTCCGTGTAGTTCCACCCCTCGCGGGAAGTCAGCCTGACGAGCGCGGGAAAGTCCTTCGGCGAGGCCACTCCTATCTCCAAGTGCCTCACCTCTCTTCCTCTTCCTTCTTTATCGACTCTTCGCAGACATGCTCCCCGTGCGTGATGAACTTCTTGTCCCCCCTCGCATGCTTTATGCTGCAGGGGCCGTAGTCGTCATCCTCCGCGCCGTACCACTTGTCGCACGCCTTGCACTTCATACCAACCGGCTCCTCTGGAGATTCCGCATAATGTAAAAATAAATTACTTCATGCTAAGCCAATCCGCCCCTAGGCGTTGGACGCCATCCAGTCCTCGACGGCGTCCCTGACGATGCCCTCCTTGAGGGCGTCCTCCTCCCTCACGACCGTTTTGCCCGCCTTCAGTACCGGCGTCTGCATCGCGTCCAACATGAGCAGCTCCGCCATCGCCTCCGGGTCGCTCTCCGTGTCCCTCTCGACCACCACGTCCTGGTAGCTGAGCCCCTTCGACGTCAGCACACGCGAGAGGATGAACTTGGCTATCGGGCACCTGGTGCACGACTTTGACTTGTAGAGCAGTATCTTCTCCACGCGCTCCCCCTCCCTTCCCCTCACCACATCTCCGATTTCTTGCACCGCACTTAAGAGCGTTTCACCGGTAGATCGACGCCCTCATGGGGTACTTCGCCCTGAACGCCCTGTCGACCTCTGCCGAGAGCCTCGCGTCGAGCTCCGACTGGCCCTTCGAGACCATCCTCAGGTCCGGGTGGGCTATGTAAGGGCCGCTTATCACCGCGCCCATGCCCTGCTCCTGCAGCTTCCATGTCGGCACGGGGTCCGTAACGAGGATGCGCCTGACCATCTCCTGCCCCCTCGCGACCGCCGAGGCATCCTTCATGCTCTCCATTATCTCCTGCGCGGTGCTGGCGGACAGCGGCCGGAAGCCGCACGAGAGGCCGGCGCCGGTACCTGCGCCCGCGCCCGTTCCAATGCCCATGCCCCTCCTGACCTCGTCGACGTCCTCTATGCTCGCGCCCACCCCTATGCTCTCCGCAGGGTTCACCATCATGAGCTTCAGCCTGAAGCCGCTGTCGGGGCCTACCACGAGGGCGTTCCCCCTCCCGTCCGAGGCGATCTGCCATCCCTTGGGGCGCCTGTTGTAGCCCTCGACAACCTCCTTCATTATCTCCTCGACAGACCTGACCTCCAAAACAGACCGCCTCTCCCCTATCTGGTCGTCAACATGGATAAAAAGGTTGACTCCCGGCGCCATGCCTCCCGGGCTGCCCCATGAGGGGGCCCGTGGCCTGCCGCTGGGCGAGGGCGCTCCGCCCTACCACGTCGAGGGGTCTCCCCACTTGCGCTTGCTGACGAAGTATATGATTATCCATATCGCGATCGTGGCGATGACCATCTCGGTGAGCACTATCGGCAGCGTCGTCTCGACCCCGAGGTACGACAGCAGCGCCAGCCCGAAGTACAGTATTACGTAGTGCCCGTAGTACACCGCAAACGAGGACCTGCCGAGCACGGTTAGCGCCGAGAGCTTCGTGCCGCGCCGCTCAAGCCCGATGAATATCCCGAGCGCGACGATGCTCGCTGCCGCGACGAAGGTCATGGCATAGGGGTAAGCCCAGAGCACCAGAATGAGGTGGTACCCGCCGGTATTGAGGAAGAAGGGGACTACCACGTACGCCAGCACCACCGCCAAGGCCGCGTAGAATGCCTTCTTGCCTATCTCCTTGCCCTCGTGCAGCGCCTTGCCCACCGCCCCGCCGAAGAGGACCATGGGGATGCCCTTCATCACGGCGAAGGAGTTGACGAATAGGAGCCTGTATATGAGCTCCTTAGGGAAATCCACAGTGTATATTATCAGCCCCTCCGCCACCGCCCAGACGAGGGCGAGCAGGAGGAGCTTCTTCCACGACAGGTAGCGCATGATCGGGAAGGCTATCATGGCTGCCAGGGCTAGCCCGATTATCGGCTGGGAGAGGCTCAGAGACGCCATCCCGAATATCCTCTGCACCTGATACGCTATATCTGTGATGCCCTTCGAGTACAACGTCAGCAGGAGTTCAGCAGCGACGCCTATCAGCATGTACAGCCCATATCTTATCACCACATGCTTCTCCATCTGGAGGAGGCTCTGCTTGCCCTCCCTCTTGGCGAGCGACTCAACGAGCGCAAAGCCGCAGACAAAGAAGAAGAGGATTATGCCCGTCGAGAGCGGTCTCGAGAGGGCTATCGGCAGAGGGTAAACGGTCGCGCTTCCGGAACCGCCGCCCCCCCACACTCCGCTGAGCCCCCCTCCGAAGAGGAAGAGGTGCAATGGGATCATCAATAATATCGCGATCCCTCTGAACGCATCGAGGTACTTTACCCTGTGAGCCTGAACAGACGCCATGTCAAACCGCCAGCATCAAATCATCCCGATATCTGTTCATGTATATGATGTTTTTGGGCACCCCTCACCAGGTGCTCGGGGGCCCCCATCTCCTCTTGCTGAAGTAGTATGCCGCACCCCAGATCAGGGAGGTGCTCAGCACCATCTCCGCCAGCACGATCCCCGCGGACGCCGTGATGCCCAGCATCATGAACGCGGCGTATATCGCGATTATCAGGAAGAAGTGCCCGAAGTAGACCGCAAAGGACGAGCGCCCGAGCACCGTGAACGCGAGGAAGCCGGCGTTGGAGGAGTCGAAGTGCCGGAAGAGTCCCAGCGAGACCACGCCCAGCGCCGTTATGAACGCGATGGCATGGGGGTAGCTCCACATCGCAAGGGCGAGGTGCAGCGGCTGCCCGTTGAGCAGCGAGGGGACCGCCACATACGCCCCGACGACCCCAAGGGCCGCCGCGACGTACCTGCGGTCCAGCGCCTTCCCCTCCATCATGAGCTTGCCAAGCGCCGCCCCGAAGAAGATCGTCGTGAGCCCCTTGAACACCGCGAACGCGTCGGTGAAGAAGAGGTTCAGCAGGAAGAAGTCCGGCACACTGACAAGGGAGAGTACGCCCCAGATCGTCACGGCGAGCGCCAGCGCCGCGGCTGCAAGCTGCCTCCACGAGAGCCTGTAGATGAACGGGAACGCGATGATTGCGCCGATGCTCAGACCTATTATCGGCTGCGCAAGCGTGAGGAACCCCCCTCCGAATATGTACTGCAGTATTGAGACCGGGTCCATGGGGATCTGGTAAGCCCCAGAGTTGCCGAACGCCGGCTGCAGGAGGTAGATGAGCAGGAACTGAATGGCAGCACCGATGAATATATACATCCCGTACCTCTTGACGACCCCCCTGCCGAACCTGCCCACCGTCTGCGTGCCACCCCTCTGGACCGAGGTCACGGCGAGCGCCATGCCTGTTATGAAGAAGAATAGTATGAGCCCTGTCCCCAATGGAGGGACCATGTCCACCGGGAAGGGGGACAACGTGCCTCCTTCGCTGAGGTCCCAATCCGCGCCGCCCCCGAAGAGGAGGAGGTGCAACGGGATCATGACCAGAACTGCCACGCCCCTTATGGCATCAATCGTGCGAATGCGACTAACTGCTGCCACTCCCCACAATGCATACTGCCTGCATGGATTATTAATGCCTATCTGGTACTACAGTCGGGTTCAGGCGTTCACGGGCGCCGCTCCAGCGGGTCGTTCGCTCCCGGCTTGTCCGTCAGGCCGAGAGGAATCCGCCGTCCACCGCCACGACTGCTCCGTTCACGTAGCTCGAGAGGCCGCTGGAGAGGACGAACGCCATGAGCGCCACCTCGTCGGGCCTCCCGAACCTCCCGATCGGGAGCCGGGCGTTGAACTTCACCGCGTCCCCGATGAGACCGACCTTGAACTTGAGGACGTCCTTCGCGACGTTCTTCGTCCCCTGCGTGAGGATCCCGCCGGGCACTATGACGTTGACCCTGAACCTCTTGCCGTACTCCCTCGCGAGGTCCCTAGTCAGGGCTATGACGCCCGCCTTGGACGTCGTGTAGTGGGCGAGCCCCTCCTTGAATGGCATCACCGCCTCGATCGAGCCGATGTTGACTATGGCGCCGCCCTGCTCCCGCCGGGCCCTCACCATGTGCTGGCACATCCAGAAGACGGAGTTGAAGTTGATGCTGAAGACCTTCGCCAGGAACCCCTCGTCGACCTCCAGGTAGTCCCTGACCGGGTACACGCCCGCGTTGTTGATCAGGGCGTCCGGCTCCTCGCCCCTGATGCCCATCCAGAGCCCGTCGATCTCCCTCTTCTTCGAGAGGTCGACGACGTGTGTCTCAACGCCGACGCCGCACCCCTTGAGCTCCTCCTTCAGCCCAGCAAGCCCCGCCTCGCTTATGTCCACGAGGTGCAGGTCCGAGCCAGCCTCCGCGAACCGGTATGCCATAGCCCTCCCGATGCCGGCCGCGGCGCCTGTGATCAGCGTCCTCTTCCCCTTCAGCGAGATGAGATCGCCGAGGGGGCGCAGGTCCTCCTCAGAACGAAACATAAAAAGCCACTGCTACTGATATGACCGAAGTCCGTTAAAAGCACACTCGTTCCGCAGGCGCGTCGCATGCATTTGGCAACAGATCGGCCATATCGACAAACATGTGCACAACTTATTTTTTCAGATAATCTTAACGAAATGGTGTGTCAATGCTAAGATAAAAAGAAAAAATTATAATACCCGAACGCGCATTAATGCTCTCAGTGGATCAAATTGGAGCGCAATCTGGAGGCGTTTGTCTCAAGAAAGCTAGTGGGCGTCTTTGGCAAGGACAAGCTCGTCGCAACAGATGAAGCGCTTCCTGGGCAAATTAGGGTCGATTTTCATTTCAAGGACAAGTCCGGCGTCGACACCTTCGTAGAGGTGTCAACACGCAAAATAGGCAGCGGCATGCTGAGCAAAATCCTCAACCTGTACTCCGCCCTGTCTAATCTGGAACCCCCCCTCAAGTTCGAGCTGATATTAGTGGGCCCGGCGGTTGACGTTTCGGCCAGAAAGGCGCTCGAAGGGCTTCCTGTGCGGTTAGTTACTTTGGGCGATCTAGGTGTAGCCCCTGCTGAGCTAGAAGCGCTCAGGGAGGGGCAGAAGCGGCTTCAGGACCGGCGGCTCTCCCCAGGAGAGGCCAAGCTGGTGGCCATGTGGGAGGCGGAGAAGAAGACTGTGATTCGAGCAAAGGATGTAATGGACGCGTTGCATCGTTCGGCTGACTATGCTTACGTCCTGCTCCACAAGCTGGAACGGAAACGCAGGCTTGAGCGGATTGCCGCAGGGCTTTACCAGTTCATTCCGGCATCCTATGGCTATCCAGAGAAGATTGCGCTGGCCAACGCTTTGGCGGTGGGTGCCGGTCTTGTCGAGCCTTACTATTTTAGTTACTATACTTCCAACAGCCATTATGGATTCACTACCCAGATGCCCTTCACATTCTTCATAGCCACCACCAAGAAGAAGCCAACGGTCGAATGGCAAAGCGTCGCCTTCAAGTTTGTAACACTCTCAAGGCGCAAGTTCTTTGGATACAGGGCTGAGCGGGCTTTTGACGCTGAGGTCTTCATGGCTGAGCCGGAGAAGGCTATAGTCGACTCTTATGACAAGCCGCGCTACGCCGGCGGGATAGGGCAGTTGGCAAGAATAACCTGGCGCGGGCTGGAACGGGCCGATGAGGCAAAGTTGGTGGACTATGCACTGAGGATGGGGTCGCAATCACTGGTCCAGAGGCTTGGCTTCATCACCGACTATCTATCGAAAGAAAGCCTAATTCAACCGCTTCAGGCCGAACTCAGGAGCAAGTTGCTGAAGTCTGTTGGAGATGCGCCGATCTATCTCGATTCCTCAAGAGCCAAAACAGGTTCATTTTCCAAAGACTGGAGGGTGGTGGATAACGTTCCCGGAGGCCATCTGCTCAGCGAGATCGAGATAAGGTAAGGTAATATGAGGTGAGATGAGCTGCTAGACCAAAAATACGTGACCTTCTATGCGCGATCAAGCAGAGTGCCTTTGGATATGGCCGAGCGAGACGTGGTTCTTACATATGCCTTGAAGGTCCTATCAGAGGGCATTCTTGGGGGCTTGGCGTTTAAGGGCGGCACCTGCCTAAAGAAGATGCATTTTGGGAGCAGCGGCAGATTTTCATTGGACCTTGACTTTACAAGCATGAGCATTTCCATCGCTGAACTTCAATCTAAGCTCAAGCAGGTCATGGATAAGCGCAGTCATTTCGGCATTGACTTCAGGATTTCGGAAGAGAACGTCAGAAGAGCCGAAGATGGCTGCGCGCAGTCTTATCTTGCCGTATTAGGCTACTCTCACAGCTGGAATGCCGGAGAGTTTATGTTCGAGGTAAGCTTCCGGGAAAAGCCTCTCCTGCAACTAGATGAGGCGCCGCTCATAGACGAGATGTACTTCAAGTACTGCGAGTTTCCCCGCTTCCCCGTTAGGTGCCTCCGCAAAGAGGAGTTGCTCGCTGAGAAGTTGCGCGCTGCATACCAGCGGTTCCGGGTGCGCGATCTGTATGACCTCTACCTGTTTGCTGATAAACAATTCGAAAAAGACACGGTCCAAAAACTTGTGGCAATCAAATGCTGGGACGTACGAGTGCCGTTCAATCCAAAAGAGCTTCTGGACAACATAGCCGAATCCAAATATGACTGGGCTGACCTTGAACGTTTGGTAAGAAGGGGCGGTCGGCCTTCCCAAGAGGCCGTTGTTGAAAAAGTCCTCAAATCATATGCGTTTCTGGCGGACACGGACGGCACGCTTGCAAGGATAATTGGCGATTCCAGATCTCATAAAGAGACAAACCTAGTGGCGACCGTCTTGGGGGCACTCAAAACCAGGTCTAAGGCTTAGGATCAACTAATTGATGTAAGTCAGGTCAATGACGTTCAAGCTGGCGAAAACGGCTGGCGCTACTTGAATTTCCTGTTTCCCAGCGAACAATCAGATCATGCTGTTATATCGCGTACATTACCGCCTCTGGAGGTCACGCGCCCCTTGAGCTCCTCCTTCAGCCCAGCAAGCCCCGCCTCGCTTATGTCCACGAGGCGCAGGTCCTCCTCAGAAAGAAACATAAAAAGCCACTGCTACTGATATGACCGAAGTCCGTTAAAAATTCACTTTATTTCTGACGATTGTTTTTCTAAATAAAAATAGCTCTAATAATTCATCGTTTAAATT
>MAGS01000083.1 GCA_001717005.1 Candidatus Methanomethylicus mesodigestus
CGGCAGCGTCAGATGTGTATAAGAGACAGCATTTAAAGAGGTAATCTACAATTTGACTTAATAAATTTATCATTTTGGCATGCCCGGTTCCCTCCGGGGGGCCCGTCCAGCTCCCGCCGGGCTGCGGCGTCCGTGGCGCCTTCTCACCGCCCCGCCGCCAGCGCTATCCGACCATCGCCAGGAATGCCCCTGCGATCGCCATCGTCACCAGCCCCGTGGGCAGCCCCGCCTTCAGGAACTCGGTGAATGAGAACGTCTCGCCCCTGCTCTCCGCGGCCTCGAGCACTATCACATTCGCGGCGGCGCCGAGGAGGGTGAGGTTCCCAGCGAGCGTGCTCCCAGCCGCCAGCGCCAGCCACTGCCCGGGGTCGGCGGCAGCTGCCCTGAAGACCGGGAGCATGATCGCCACGAACGGGACGTTGGAGGTCACCTGGCTGACCGCCGCGCTCAGCCCGAATATCGAGGCGACCGACTGCCACCCGCCGGCGAAGAGGGTGGACGAGAAGGGCTCGATCAGCCCCGCCACCAGCCCGCTCCTCTCGACCGCCGCCATCACGACGAACATCGAGGCGAAGAAGACGATCGTGCCCCAGTCGATCCCCTTGACCGCCCTCCGCCGGTCCCCGCTGATGAGCAGCGCGGCGGAGCCGCCGGCGAGCGCGGTCAGCGCTATCGGCCACCCCGTCAGGTCCGAGGCCACGAAGCCTATCACTGCTGCCGCCGCTATGGCCCCCACCGCGTAGGCGCCTGCCCTGCTGGTCAGGTTCTCCTCCGCCTCAGGCAGGCTCGACTCGAACCTCCCCTTCATGTCCTTGCGGTATATCGCCCTCAGCATGAGGTACTCCGCTGCCAGGCCGAGCGCCACCGGGACCGCCATCTTCCCCATGAATCCGAGCGTCCCTATCCCCGACTCGATCTTTATGAGCACGTTCTGCGGGTTGCCTATCGGCGTCAGGGCGCTGCCGATGTTCGACGAGAGCGCAACGGCGATCAGGTATGGCACCTTCCTCGCCCCCACGAGCGAGCACGCCGCGATCACGATGGGCGTCATCACGAGGACGACCGCGTCGTTCACAAGGAACGCAGACGCCACGCCGACGAAGACGATGACGAGCAGGAGCATCCTCGACGGCCCCTTCGCCGCCCTGATGAACTTGACCGCTAGGAACTGCAGGAGGCCGGTCTGCACCATCACCTCCACGACCAGGAACATCCCGACGAGGAAGAGCATCACGTTGGAGTTGATCGCCGCGACCGCGTCGTCCAGGCTCATCAGCCCCAGCCCGAGGAAGAGCATGGCTCCCATGAGCATCGCCATCCAGACCTCGACCTTGTGCCTGCCCACCCTCCGCAGGACGATAAGCGCGTAGACTAGGGCGAATATAGCAAGCGCCTCGAGCTGCACTGCCCCCCACTCCACAAGGCTCCCCCCTTCCGGCGACAGCGATCAATGAACCCCGTCTCTGCGCGGTCACTAATGAACCTTGCCCATGCACACACGCCCGCCGTCGCCGGCATCACCGCAGGGTTGATTTAGGGAGAGCCCCATAGTGGAGCCCGGTGTCGATGTGATACACCGCATTCTGGTCCTGCTGGACTCATCCCCTGTGAGCGGGGAGGCCCTCATGGAGGCAATGAAGATCGGCAAGACCTACCAGTCTACAATCATATGCATCCATCCCGTCGCGCGGCACGACCCGCTGCAGGTGAAGGTGGGGCAGGATCTGGTCGCCCGCGCCGAGGGTCTGGTCAAGTCAGCCGGACTGGGCTTCGACTTCAGGATAGTCGAGGACGACCCGGGCCCCGCCGTGGTGAAGGCCGCATCGAGGCTCGACGCCGACCTTGTCGTGATGGGGAGCCTCGGCGAGGAGGGGCTGAAGCGGCAGGTGGTGTCAAGCGCGGCCGACTACGTCGTCAGGAAGGCGCCGTGCGACGTCCTAGTGGTCAAGAGCGACCGATCCGTCTTCTGAGCTTCCCGACCGGTGCCGCCCGCCGCCGAAAATTGGCTGTGGCTTCATATGCTTGAATACAGGCGATGGAGAACCGGCAGTCCTGAAGCTAAGGTATTTGAAGAATATGCATGAAGGGGCGCGCGCTATCCGCGGCAAAGCGACCCCTCTAAAGGAGCATTACCGCGTTGTCTGGCACTTTCATTATGAGCGGCTCCTTCTTGGGGAACCTTGATTTGGCTATCTCGAAGACCTCTCTGCCGCTAGAGCCCTTGGCCACCAGTTCATTACC
>MAGS01000084.1 GCA_001717005.1 Candidatus Methanomethylicus mesodigestus
GTCCGGGATATTGACGTGGAAGATGTCGCCCGCCAGTATGACGAAGTCAACGCCTTCGCTCATGCACCTGCCGAACGCCCCCTCGAGGGTGCGCAGCTCCAGCTCCCTCATCTTGGGGTCTGATGCCGCCCCTATGTGCATGTCCGCCATGTGCGCGAACTTTATCTTCATATTCATCACCATCGTCGCCTTCGTCTTCATGTCCGTCTTCATCTTCGTTGCCACTGCCTTCACCGCGACCGGTCAATAAAACTTGAGCGCCCTCTTCTCCGGCGCCCTGCCTGCCGGCGGGGATGCCCCCTCCTCCTCCCGGACCACGTCCTCGAAGAGCGGGGTGTATATCGGGACCGGGAACTGCGAGAAGATCGAGCTTACGATCGACTCCCCCTTCTCGAGGCTGGCTATTATCTGGTCATATGCGCTGAGGTCCTGCGCGGCGCTCTCCATGAGCCTCTTCCTCTCGAATGCCATCTCGTTCCCCATTATGATCTTGGTCCCGATGTTCGCCAGGATGTCCGGCGGTATGACCGAGACGAGCTGCGTTATCGCGATGAGCCCGATCTTGAACTTCCTGCCCTCCCTCGCTATCCTGCTGAAGATGCTGCCCGACGTTCCCTCGGCAAGGACCCTCGGCGCCTCCTCGAGGACGACCCCGAGCTGCGGCATGCTGTCTAGCTCCCCCGTCATCTTGTAGCCTTCGTACTTCCGGAACGCCTCCCTGAGGCAAGCGCTCGCGATGACAAGCCCCGTGTCGTCCGATATCGACGAGCCGTCCACCAGCACAACCTTCCCCCCCTCAAGGGCATCCGCCATCTCCCTGACGGTGGCCTCCCCTGCCGTTTCCATGTTGAAGATCTCGCCGCCGCACCTGTATGACCCATCTACCTGCTCGGTCAGCATGAAGAGGATCTCGAACTTCCTGCGGAGGACCTTCAGCGTGTATTCGCTCGCCTTCTCCTCATCGATGCTCATCAGGCTCCTGATCCATTCTCTGCCGTACTTGTGCCTGTACATGTAGACCGCGTCCGACTGCGCATCGGTCAGTTTGAGCACGCCAACTAGGTCCTGCGGGTCGATCGACCTGAGGTTTATCTTGAGCGCCTTCTGCCCGGGCGGCGGGTCCTTGGAGTAGTACACCAGCCTCTCCCTGGCATCGGGGTGGTCCTTCAGCCCCGCCTGGCTGCCCCTCCCGTAGTACTCGTTGTGCACGTCCATGACGAGCACGCCGAACCTCTCGCGCTTCATCGCCTCCCAGAGCATCACCTTCACGAGGTTCGACTTGCCCCGCCCGGTCTGGGCGGATATGAGGACGTGGTGGGAGAGCATCTTGGAGCCGTCCATGCAGTAGTCGCACTTGAGCCTCTTCGAGCCGCTCCTGACCTTCCCTAATGTTATCTTGTCGTCCGGCGTCTCGAGGAAGCCGAAGTCGCCCTCGTCGACCATCCTCGCCTTGGACATGAAATCCGGTATCGACCTCGGCGCCCGCGCCTTGAGCCTGTCCCCCTCCTCCGCCTTCACCTCGAGGAGTATCCTCGCCATCACCCTCCTGAACAGGTTTATGTCCGGATCGAGGAAGGTGACTTCGTGGTGCTGCTTCTCAAGCTCGGCCCCGGCGCTCCTGTATATCCTCTCTGCGTCTATGTTGCTTCCATACTCCAGCGCGGAGACCATCGTTATGAACCTCTTCTGCCCGCTGTCGATGGCGAGGAGGTCGCCCAGCTCAAGGTCGACCCCCTTCTTCTCCCTCATCACGAGGCCTTCGTTTCCGCCCTCGACTACCTTGCCCACCGCTTCCATAGTGAATTTGCCCAGCTCTGCCAAGCTCATGCCCCCATCTTGTCCAATATGCCGTGCGGACTGGCCGCCTTCTCCATGATGTCGAATGTCCTTGCATCAGACTGGTCTAACCTATCTAGGATCTGGTCTTTTATGCTCTTCACCTCGTACTCGCTGACCTTTGCGTTCTGGTGCGCATCGATGAGGGCGAGGGGGTACCCCGGGAAGTAGGCATACTTCGAATTCGCCTGCAGCGCATCGAGCAGCCTTCTGAGCCCCTCCTCGCCGGCATCCTCGAAGAGGTCGAGCCTGAATGCCGCCTCCGCCCCCTCGTGGAGCTTGGCGTAGTAGACCGTGGCCCTGTAAGCCCATTCCCTTGACCTTCCGATCCTTGCTACCCACTTGCCGAGCCCCCTCCGGTCCGCGAGCCTGTCCAGATACCCGGCGACCGGGAGACCCTCCTCCGTGAATATCGTGGTGCTCTTCGAGAGCCCCGCCACCGTCGTGCCAGCAGCCTTGGCCTCGTCGTAGATCGTAGAGACCTCTTCCATCTCCTTCGGATACGCCGCATAGAGCGCGCCGTCCATGATGACGAACTCCGCCTTCGAGGCAAAAGCCCTCCTGATGAACCTGAGTTCCGCGAAGTGCCTCGCCATCGCAAGCGCCCTGTTCAGGTCCCCGCCCTGGCTGCCCGCCTTGATTGCGATATCCTCCGCGTCGACCGTGATCGGGCTCGTGGGGCAGATGCCCTTTCTTGGGACGATCTCGGTCTTGAAGAGCATCCTGCCCCCCTCGTTTACTAGCTTGGTGATCGAGACGAACTCGCAGTAGTCGCTGAAATCCTGCCGGCTCATGCCGACGTATTTGTTGCAGTAAACGCGGTTGAACACGACCGCCGCCGTGGGCATCCTTATGACCATGTTCGAGCCCCCGTCGATGGCCGAGATGGCCGCTATGTCGTCGGGGCATCTGATGTCTGCCTTGGAGATATTGCCCTCGCAGAGCTTCTCGTCAAAGCCGTGAGCAACCGTCTCGGCCGGGAATTTGAAGTACTGCCTGAATGAGTCGACGATCTGGTCAATGAGCTCGTCCAAAACTTACACCGGAGAGACGTATCCTTTTTAAGGAATATAAGCTATGACTTCCTCTCTCCTCGTCTTCATGAAAGACAGGTCTCTCCGGGATGCCCCTGACGCCTGCGGCGCTCTTGTTGCCTGCTATTCCAGACCAAACGCTTCTGTCGTGAAGTCCTAGCGATGCCAAATAACTCCCATGAGCAAAGTACCGTGATTTTTACTATAACCATCCACAAATCGAATGATATATGAATGGTAAAGCCTTCGGCAGGGAACAGATATACGACGAGATAGCTGGGTCGACACCAGTCCCTCTCGGGCGGCTCGTAAGTCCTCGTTCGAATCCGGTCCGGCCCACCTTAGAACCTTTTTCCCTTCTTTTATTGACCCGGATGCAAAAGTTTCATCAAAAATTGTACTAGGGGCGAGAATATCCTCGTGAGTGCCAATGCCGAGGAAGGGGATACAAATCGTTGACGCTACCCGCGAAGTTCTACAGGAAGCGATCACTGCGCGTGGAGGCACTGTGACTTGCCCAGCGTTCGTGTTTTGCCTCCTCGAAATCATGGATGCGGATGCATTTTCGATGAGAACTTCGCCAAAAATTTCTACAAATCCGGGGCGGTCCACCATAGAACCTTTTTGCGACACCAGTTCTTCTCGGGCGGCTCGTACGTCTTCTCCTTGAGAGACGGGCGGGCATCAACCTTTTTTCATGACACTCAACAGTTTTGCGTTGTTTGACCTTCATAAGGCACAATTCCAGATCTGGCTAGGTTATGTTCTGGCGGCGGCTGCCGATCATATGATGGGTTTGAAGAAAAAGACACGAATCGATTCGCGCAGAATCATCCGTCTGTCTATTGCAAAATTCTGTCTAAGCTTAACCTGATTTCCAGAGGTCCTTGGTCAATTCCAGCAGTTGCTCCGCTATTCTCACAGATGCGGTCTCATCAACATTAAGATAGATGTCCCATGTCCGTGCCCTCATGACGAACAAAATTAGTGAAAGGTGCGTGATGAGCCAGAGCTTGTTGTCTCTTTTGGTGTTTCTATGCAACCATCTCTTGATTGGCTCCTCATCATCAATCCTCCTGTTCGCAACATCCACCGATATATCAACGGCCTCTCTGGTGAGGCGGAGTTCGTATCCATTCATGAACAGGAAGAAGAACGTAGCCAGCAGCGCCGTTCTTTTGTTGCCATCCACGAATGGGTGAAACCTGTTGATCGAAAACATCAGTGCTGCCGCCTTGTCAATCATGCCCTTGTAAGGCTTAACGCCAAACACGTCCCTGGAGTGCCGGTCAACGCAGGCGTGAAGATTGCTCTCGTTCAAAATACCTCGATGGCTTTCCTTGTCGGCGGTTAAAACGCAATCATGGAAGGCAACTATCAGGTTGGTGCCTATGTAGAATGGCATTTTATAAAAAATGTTTAGCGCTTGGCCAGCTCGTCAAAAACTTCTTTGTTCCTCTTGATAACGTCACAGGCATGCTTCTCAATGAACCGGCTGCTCAAGTTTGCGCCTGCAGAACGCCTCATCATAATGCTACACCTTTGTTACAACTCAAGCATAAGCATTGTATTTATGTATAACTGTGCTAGTGCGCTAAGCACAGGTAATATACGGGCGTTACAACTCAAGCATACACCGTGTATATGTGGACAGTGCAATACTTTTGCAGTTTCTTTGATAAAAATGATGAATGAAATTGCCACCGTCAAACAAAACTGAACTAGCAAGTGGCCGACATCCAGCGAGCTAAATTGGGTCAACCTCATTCTGAATGGCGCTCATTTCCTAAGAATGATAACGGTGTACATGCCCGGCCTAAAATTATTCTGGATCAAATCACTCGAGTCGGAAAATATGCCTGTAACGCGCCAAACCAAACGCTTTTTTACCTTCGGAACAGAAGAAGAGCAAGTGATTTTTGTTGCCTGAGCTCCTCATCGTCGGTCACTCCTCTATCGACCACATAAAGAACGCGAACGGGGAGCGGACACAGCCCGGCGGGGCCGCAATCTACGCGGCGATGGGCGCAAAGACCGTCTGCAAGGACGTTGGCATACTGACCGCGGTGGGCAGCGACTACAGCTTCTGGGACACGCTGAACTCATTCTCGCCTAACCTGGTAAAAAGGGTGAGCGGGAAGAGTTCAAGGTTCATAATCTCTTATGACAAGAACTGGAACGCTCACTACAAGACCTCCGACATCGGTCCGGGCTCGAGGATAACGACCGAGGACGTGGTCAAGGCCGCCCAGTGGGGCGCAAAGATGGTTCATCTGGCGCCCATGAATCCCCCAAAGGTCGTAAGGATGGTCAAGGCCCTGCGCGAATCCAAGAGCGACGTAACAATCTCGGTGAACTCCTGCATCAGCTACCTCGACGACACGACAAACAGGAGGCGCGTGCTGGACGCCGCAAACATGGCAGACATATTCATACTGAACGAGAAGGAGCTGCGGGCCATAACCGGCAAGGAGGTCACTATGGCGGCAGTCAACTCGATAAAGACCAGGACGCTGGTCCTCACGCTCGGCGAGATAGGGACGATCGTGAGGTCCGACGGCGTGGCCGAGTTCGTGCCCGCGATGGCGGCGATAACAAAGAAGGCGGTTGATGTTACCGGCGCCGGGGATACCTGGTCCGGCAGCTTCCTCGCCTCCCTCCTGCGGACGGGGAGCTGGATAAGGGCCGTCTCTATCGCCTCCGTCGTGTCTGCAATCAAATGCACCGGATGGAACTTCGAGAAGATAGAGGGCCTGAACTTCGACAACATAGACGACGTCTACGATTTCATCGTCTCCCTTAAGGAAAAGGGGCGCCAGCTGACGCTCTCGGCATCTCTGAGGGGGATGCCAGCATGACCTTCAAATTAACGCATTGCCTCCTGCCGCTCAGCATCCCTGCGGCCGCCGTCCGCACTCCCTGTACTCGCGGCCGCTTGATGTCGAGTGCAATGTTTAAAAGCAAATTATTACAATCTCTTAAAAAAGTATTATGCGCGTTGTGATTCGGATGAAAGAAGCCACAATAAACTATGGTCCTGCAGACTTGCTGAAGGCCGCCGCATACTTCCACGGACATAACGGTCCATTCTTGGTGCTCGGGCTGAAGGCCGGCGACATCTCCAACCGGCTTCTCGGGCGGGAGCCGTTCGGGACAAGGGTCGAGATCCACTCGAACCCGAAGCCCCCGCAGTCGTGCATGGTCGACGGGATACAGTTCTCGACGGGCTGCACGATGGGCAAGGGGAACATCTCGCTCCATCCCGGCAACGGCTCGGTGCGGGCGATATTCGTGAATTCGAAGGGCACGCTGGAGCTGAAGCTGCAGCCATGGGTGCTGGAGAGCCTCAAGACCATGAACGATGAAAACCTTGAGGCTACTGCCCAGAGCATGTACGAAAAGCCTGCCGAGTCGCTATTTTACTTTGAGCTGAAGCGGCTGTAGTGCATGCGTCCATTCGGCGCACGCAGAGGGGGCGCAGGCGTGCCTGCCTGCCTGCCTGCCCCCCGCCTCCCAGCCTCTCCCCTCATCTCCTCCTCTTGCTGAGCTCCTCGTACACCTCCTTCATGCCGATCCCTTTCATCTTGAGCAGCAGTATCAGGTGGTAGACCAAATCCGCCGCCTCTGACGCGGTTCTGCCATCATCCTCGGCGAGCGCCGCTATCCCCACCTCTACGCCCTCCTCTCCCGTCTTCTTGGCGGCCTCCTTCATCCCTGCGGCGATCACCCTGGACGTATACGACCCCTCCTTGGGCGACCTCATCCTCTCCTCGACCACCCCCTCCAGCTCCCTGATGACCTCCGCCCCCGTCCTGTAATCCGAAAGCGGCTTGTAGAAGCAGCTCCCCCTCCCGGTATGGCAGGCATTCCCGTCCTGCCTCACCTTGAAGAGCAGGGAGTCGTCGTCGCAGTCCGCGTATGCCCCCAGCACATGCTGGAAGTGCTTGGACTCCTCGCCCTTCATCCAGAGCCTTCCCCTTGACCTGGACCAGTAGTGCATCATCCCCGTCCTCAGGGTCTTCTGCAGCGCCTCCCTGTTCATGAAGGCGAGCATGAGCACCCTTCCGTGCTCATCGACCGTAACCGCTGGGATCATGCCTCCCAGCTTCTCGAAGTTCAGCCTTCCCGCTATCTCTTCAATCTCCGCTTCCGTGAATTTTTTCCCTTCCATCCAACTCACCTTTCACAGTTCATTCAGCTTCCCGTCGTTCGCCCTGCCGCTGCGCATCACCGCATCCTAGACCCTCACGGGGATGCCTGCCCGCGAGAGGTACTCCTTTACCTGCCCGACAGTATACTCCCCGTAGTGGAAGATCGATGCCGCCAGGACCGCGTCCGCCTTCCCGTCTGCCAGCGCCCTGCGCATGTGCTCCGCGTTGCCCGCGCCGCCCGATGCGATCACGGGTATGTTGACGCTCTCCGCGATCCTCCTTGTAAGCAGGATGTCGTAACCGTCCTTCGACCCGTCGTAGTCCATACTTGTGAGGAGTATCTCGCCGGCCCCCATCATCTCTGCCCTCTTTGCCCAATCCACGGCGTCTATGCCGGTGGGCCTCCTGCCGCCGTATATGTAAACCTCCCACCTGTCCATGCCGGCCCTCTTCGCGTCGATCGCGACGACTATGCATTGGCTGCCGAAGATCTCAGCGCCCTCGCTTATCACAGTGGGGTCCAGGACTGCCGCGGTGTTGAGCGATACCTTGTCCGCGCCGGCTAGGAGCACCCTCCGCACGTCGCTGTAGCTCCGGATCCCGCCGCCTACCGTGAACGGGATCGAGAGCTCGTACGCTGTCCTCCTTACCATCTCGAGCACCGTGTCCCGCCTGTCCGAGGACGCGGTGATGTCTAGGAATACTATCTCGTCGGCGCCCTGCCTCTCATACGCCAGAGCCTGCTCTACTGGGTCCCCCGCGTCGCGGAGGTTCTGGAACCTGATCCCCTTGACTACCCTGCCCTTGTCGACATCCAGGCAGGGTATTATCCTCTTGGTGAGCATCAGCGCACCGCCTCCATGGCTGCCCTCAGGTCCAGCGTCTTCTCATACAGCGCCTTCCCGACGATGACCCCCTTGACCGCAGATCCCTTCAGAAGGCTGAGGTCGCTGAGGGTCGTGAAGCCGCCCGCCAGATACACCTCGCCCCTGAGGCTGGACGCCGCCTTGAGCGAATACTCGAGGTTGGGGCCCTTCATGGCGCCGTCCCTGTCTATCGACGTCATCATGAACCTTGCCACGCCTGCCTCCTCCAGCCTCCTGCAGAGGGTGAGCGCATCGATCTGTGCCAGCTCCTGCCATCCCTTCACCGCGACCCTGCCCATCAGGTGGTCGACCGCAGCCATGACCCGCTCCCTTCCGATCGTGCGCATCGCCTCCATTATGAACTTGAGCTCCAGGGCGGCGGTCCCGAATATGACCCTGCCCGCGCCGGCATCCGCATACTCCTTCGCCCTCGCCACGCTCCGTATGCCTCCCCCCACCTCTGCCGGGATCCCTACCGCCTTTATGATGCGCTTGATCGCCTCAACGTTCTCGCCGATGCCTATCGCGGCATCAAGGTCGATGATGTGCAGCGCCTCTGCTCCCATGCCCTCCCACAGCCTGGCAGCTTCGAGGGGGTCCTCGTAGTATACCTTTGTCTCCTCGATCTTTCCCCTAGTGAGCCTTACGCATCTGCCGCGGGAGACGTCGACAGCGGGCAATATCAGCGTCATCTCTTCGCCTCCTCGAGGAAGTTTCTGATCACAGCCACGCCCGCAGGTCCACTCTTCTCCGGGTGGAACTGCGTTCCGAAGACGTTCCCCCTCTCCACGATCGCGGGCATCCTCACCCCGTAATCGACATCTGCGGAGACCGCGCTGCGCTCCTCGGGGACGCAGTAGTACGAGTGCACGAAGTAAAAATACTCCCCGCCCTTGACTCCCCGCGTTAGCCTGTGGCTGCCGGTCGTTATCTCGATCGAGTTCCAGCCCATGTGGGGCACCTTCACTGTTGCAGGCAGTCTGACCACGTCCCCCTTTATCAGCCCAAGGCCCTCGCACTCTCCCCCCTCCTGGCTTCTGGAGAAGAGCATCTGCATGCCGAGGCAGACGCCGAGCAGCATGGTCTTGCCCTCCCTCACCCCGTTCAAAGTTGCGGCGAATTTGGATGCCGCCTTCATGCCGTCCCGGAAGGCGCCTACCCCGGGCAGCACGACCGCGCCAACGCACCCGCCGATGCAGCAGGAGCCGCCAGAACCCGCCTCCAGCCCCTCATCGCCGTTTACGAGCGAGACGTCCGCGCCGGCCCTCTCGAGCCCCCTCTTTATGCTCATGAGGTTCCCGAGGCCGAGGTCCAGTACCGCAACCTTCATCATATCTCACCCTTGGCGCTCGGGACGTCATCGATCCCGCTCCGGGAGACCGCCGCCTTCAGGGCCAGCGCAAGGGCCTTCACCGCCGCCTCCGCCCTGTGGTGGTCGTTTGAGCCGTACAGCACCTTGATGTGGATGTTGCAGTCCAGCGCCTGCGCCAGCGACTCGAGGAAGTGGCTCAGGTCCTCGACCTTCGTGTCCTCTATCGCCGCCTCCTTTATGCCGAGCCTGATCCTGCTGAACGGCCTCCCTCCCATGTCTATGACCGCCCTCGCAAGCGAATCGTCCATGGGGGCATACGCGTATCCAAACCTGCAGATGCCCGCCCTGTCTCCTAGGGCCGCGCCTATGGCCTTTCCCAGCGTGAGTGCCAAGTCCTCTATGATGTGGTGCTTCAGGTCGCCTTCAGCGACCGCGACAATGTCGATCCTGCTGTGCTTCGCGAGCGTCTTCAGCATGTGGTCCACGAACTTGGATCCCGACCTGCCCTCGAAGCCGCCCCTCCCGTCGAGGTCGACCCTTACCGATATTTCAACTTCCTGTGTCTTGCGTTTAGCCTCTCCTATCCTTGCCACCGATCTCATCCCCTCAGCGCCTTCACCAGTTCTCCTGCGAACCGCATATTGTTCTGCCTCGTCGATACCGTGACCCTGATGCAGTTCTCCAGCATGGGGAGCGCCCCCCTGTCCCTCACCTCGAACCCGGCCCCCTTGAGGCGGGCGACAACGTCTGCCGACCTTAGGTCCTTGCTGAGGACCCTGAAGAGGATGAAGTTGGCGTCAGACTCGAATGCCTCGATGCCATTCACGTCATCCAGCTCCGCCTTAAGGTAGGCCCTCTCCTCAATCGTCTTCTTCACGTACTCCTCGTATATCTTGTTGTTCTCGAGCACAAGCCTTGCCATCTCCTGCGCCACCGCATTCACGTTGAAAGGGCTCTGGGCGGCCCTGAGCCAGCACGTCGTCTCATTCGTGCTTACCGCATACCCCAGCCTCAGCCCGGCCAATCCGAATGCCTTGGAGAATGTCCTCAGGACCAGCATATTCTGGTACCTCGTCGACTCCCTGCAGAGGCTATACGGCGCGAAGTCGGAGTATGCCTCGTCGACAACTACCAGCCGGTCGCTCTCCTCCACCACCTTCAGGATGTCATCCTTTGAGAACTGCTTTCCAGTCGGATTGTTGGGGGAGCAGATGAAGATCACCTTCGTCTCATCCGTTATTGAGGCGAGAATGCCCTCCACGTCCAGCCCGAAGTCCTTGGTCAGCATGCTGGTCCTGGCCGAGCCGCGTCCGAGGCCGATGTAGAACCTGTACATCTCGAATGTGGGCTCGGCGACGATCGCCTCGCCGCTGCCCACATAAACCTTGCATATGATGTCCAGTATCTCGTCCGCGCCGTTCCCTACGACCACCTCGTCCTCCCAGACGCCTATGCCCTCCGATATCGCCTTTATCGCACAGGCGCCCTTGGGGGCAGGGTACCTCCTCGGGTCTGTCCTCTTGGCGGCCTCCTCAAGGAGCATGCTGGCAAAGCCGCTGTCCACCACCATGTTCTCGTTCAGGCCCATCCGCACAACGCTGGCGTAGCCCGCCGTCTCGTCGTAGAACTCCTTGCCCAGCTTTGGCCTGAGCGTCTCCTTGACCTTGGGGTCTATCAGCTCGCCCGGGTCCATCTCAGTCCCGCCCCCCATCGAGCCTTGCCGATACGGATCTGGCGTGGTTCAGGAGTCCTTCGGCCGTGGCGATTATCACCGCGTCGTTGGCGATGCTGCCCAGCCCCTCCTTGGTGCATCTGATGTACTCCCTGGTCCTCAGGAAGTCCCTCACGGAGAGCGGCGATGCCCGCCTTGCCCAGCCCATCGTGGGCAGGACGTGGTTCGTGCCGGCGGAATAGTCGCCAAGCGCCACCGGCGTCGTCTCGCCTATGAAGACTGCCCCTGCATTCCTGACCTGAGCAACCATCTCCTCAAGATCATCGCCTACGATCTGCAGGTGTTCGGGCGCCATCATGTTGATCGCCTTGATCCCCTCCTGCCTGTCTGCAACGACCACTATCGCCGCATTCTGGAGGCTCTTCTCAAGTATCTCGCGGCGCGGCGAACCCGCAGCCATGCGCTCCACCTCCGCCTTCAGGGTCTCCGCGAAGGCCCTGTCCGTCGTAACCACGATCGCCCTCGCCCTCGGGTCGTGCTCCGCCTGGGCCAGCACGTCGAGGGCGACCCAGTCCACCCTCTGCGCCCCCTCCGCGTATATCATGACCTCGCTCGGGCCTGCGGGCATGTCGATCGACACGTCCCAGCTGACGAGCATCTTCGCCGCGGTGACGTAGATGTTGCCGGGGCCAACAATCTTCTCGACCTTCCCTATGGTGCCTGTGCCATAAGCCATGGCGGCGATCGCCTGCGCCCCTCCCGCCTTGAACACCTCGTCGACCTCGGCAAGATAAGCCGCCGCAAGGACCGAATCCGGTATCCGGCCGTCCCTGCCCGGGGGCGTAAACAGCGCCACCCTGCCGACCTTTGCCACCTTCGCCGGCATCGCCGTCATAAGCACCGTCGACGGATATGCCGCGCTTCCCCCTGGGACGTAGATCCCCACCGATGAAATCGGGTCGTGCTTGACCCCCGCACAAACCCCCGGCGCCGTCTCGATCGCCCGGTCCTCCGGCAGCTGCATCTCTTGGAACGCCCTTACCCGCTCCGATGCCGCCTTGAGCGCGGACCGGAGACCCTCCGGCGTCTCGTTGTATGCCCTCCTCATCTCCTGCCAGCTGACCTTGAGCCCCGACTTGTCGATGCGGACGCGGTCGAACTTCTCCGTGTACTCCAATACTGCCTCGTCGCCCCTCTCCTTGACATCGGAGACTATGCCCTTCACTGCCGCAATCACTTCGTCCGGGATGCCCTGCTGCTTCGATGACAGGTAATTCATGTCAGTGATTATCATGCGTTGGCCTCCTTCAGCCTTCTGACGAGGCTTTCCACCGCCCCGTACTTCGTCTTGTATGACACTTTGTTGCATATTAGCCTCGCTGACGACCTCAGTATCTCGCCGACCTGCTTGAGGCCGTTCTTCTCGAGCGTCGCGCCGGTGCTTGACAGGTCGACTATCGCCTCTGCAAGGCCCAGGCGCGGGGCTATCTCCATGGCTCCCCTGAGCGCTATTATCTCAACTTGAACGCCTATGTCGTTGAAGAACTTCTTTGTTATGTTCGGAAACTCCGTGGCTATCTTCGAGCCCGGCCTTATCTCCGCCGCAGCGGAGTACGGCTTTCCCTTCTCCACGGCGACGACCAAGCTGCATGCGCCGAAGCCAAGGTCTGCCAGCTCATAGAGGTCTAGGCTCGTCTCGGCTATTATGTCCCTTCCGGTTATTCCGATGTCGGCTATCCCGTGGTAAACGTAGACCGGTATGTCCGCCGCCCTTACTGAGAGGACCTTTATGGAGGTATCGTTGGTGGCGCTGAGGTAAACCCTGTCGTCGCCGGCCCTTCTGATCCCTGCCGCCTCCAGCAGCTTCACTATGGGCTCCTTCAACCTGCCCTTGTTGGGGATCGCTATTATGATCTCCTCAGTCACCCGTCAGGCCCCCCTTCCCTTGCGGCGCGGGCACTCCGGTCCCCTCGTCTCCTGCCCCCTCCTCGGATCCCGGCTGCGCGGCGTCGACCATGCAATTCTTGCCCCCTGCCCTCATCGACATTGCCAGCCTGATGGCTTCTTCGATCTTTCCTCCGCGATAGGTGACCTTCAGTGGCGACTTCCGGCTGCCGAACTCGAAACCCCTCGACTCCAGCGCCTTCACGCAGAGGTCAACGCTGAGCGCAAACCCCGTTGCCGACATGCCCTCAAGCCCGAACTCGCTCATCATGGAGTCATACCTTCCCCCTCCTCCCACAGGCATGCCAAAGCCGCCCAGGTATGCCTCAAAGACTATCCCGTTGTAATACTTCATCTCCCTGATTGTGCCCAGGTCAACGCAGACCCTGTCTGCGCAGCCGTATGCCTCCAGGAGCCTGAAGAGCGTCCTGAAGTAATCTCTCTGGGCCTTCATGCAGCCCCCTGCCATATCCACGAGCCCGTCAAGGATCTCCGGCCCGCCCCTCTTCAGCATTATGTATGCGAACGCCTCCTGGGCCTCCTTGTCGTCGGTCGCATTCCTGAGGTCATCCGCAGATTTGGCGATCACTGAACGGGTTACGCGCTCGCAGTCCTCGATTCCGTACGTCGACATCAGCGCCCTGAATGCCTCGACGCTGCCTATATCGACGCGGGCGCCCCTGAGGCCGAGCGCGTCAAGCGCGTTGACAAGGAGCGCTATGGATTCGGCATCCGACGCGACCGTGTCGCCGCCTATGAGCTCCGCACCGGCCTGCCACGACTCCCTTCCGGTGAGCGCCCTGTCCTCCGTGTACTTCAGGCAGTTTGATATGTAGAACAGCCTCCTCTCCTTGAGGCTCGTCGCCAGCATCCTTGCTATCTGGGTCGTGACCTCGCCCCTAAGCGACATCAGCTTGCCGTCCGCGTCTTGGAACTTGAATAGGGCGTCTGCGAACCCCTCGCCCGCGCCGCCGCGTATGATGTCATAATAATCCATCATCGAGGTCCTGACCTCGCTGTAGCCCCATTTGGCGTAGATATCCCGAAGCCGTCCCTCGACAAAAGTATACTTCCGAACCTCATCCGGAGTGATGTCCCTGAACCCTCTCGGGGTCTGGAACCTAGTGAAGTAAATTCCTTCTTTCCATTTTTGCGTCCCCAAATCTGCATGGCGGCATAGGCATATAAATTTTTCCCACTTTTATCCCACTTTAAGCTTTTTTGAGCTTCCCCCTGATTTTTCTTCATGGAGCCCTTTTAAATGATGTTAACAAGTTTGTTATCAAGGTGCGATAATGAAGGATGCATGCAGAGCGCTGGTTGACTCATGCAAGGACAGCGCCAAGGCTTATGAGGAATTGGACACTGGCCTTCGGTCACTCAAAGGCGTAGTGGGCAGCTCGGGTCAGAGGAGATCTTACAAGAACCTTAAGCGACTAGGCGTTGCCATAATCTTGGCACCCTCACCTGAACCTTTCACGGACCTGGTCGGTCTTGCGCTGATAGGTGCAGGCGAGGCTGGGGAAAGGTTTCGTTCTCCTCTGACTCTGAGCGACATGCCCGAGGAGAGCTATTCGCTATTCAAATCCCTTCAACACGCCCGCCCATTCAACGGAAAGGGCTCGATGTGGGATGGCATATGACTTGCCCTCAGGNACCATGTGCCGGTCGTGCGGCTATGTGGGCGGCGGATTGAGCTCGAAGTGCCCTGTTTGCGGCAGCGAATCGGTGAAGAGCTTCTCCCGGATCACAGGTTACTACCAGGACGTGAGCTCGTGGAATGCCGCAAAGAGGCAGGAGCTCAAGGATAGGCACAGGGTCAGGATAGGCAAATGAGTGCGAATGCCGGCAAGGTCTACGCAGCCGAGATGGTCCCTGTCTCGTTCTGCGACTTTGTATCCGAGCCGGCATCCGTGATCTTCTTCTCAGGCTGCAACTTCGACTGCGGATACTGCCAGAATTGGAGGCTGAAGAAGCAGCTCCCTGAGCACCTGACCGACATCTCGGCAATAAAGGATGCGCTGGCACGCAACAAGCTGATAAGCGCATGCAAGGTGACCGGCGGAGAGCCGCTGCTGCAGCTCGAGCCGCTTATCGAGCTTGGCCGCTTCGCAAGATCCATCGGACTAAAATTCGGCATTGACACCAACGGCTCGATGCCAGACCTGCTTAAGCAGGTCCTGCCCCTCCTAGACCTCGTCTCATTGGACATAAAAGCGCCTTTCGACCTGCATGCCTACTCTAGGGTGACCGGCATCCCGTCCCCCGACTTGGACTCGATCAAGGCAAGCCTTCGGCTGGCGGTCTGCTCGGGCGCATATCTGGACGTGCGAATAGTAGTGATTCCGGGATACAATGATGACCTGTCAATGCTGGCGACAGTCGATTCGGAGCTCAGGTCCGCAGGCTTTTCCGCCAAGGACGAATCCGGGATGGCCCGCCTCACGATCGTCGAGTTCCTGCCAGAGAATGCGCATCACCCTCTATTCAACATGACCCGCAATCCCTCCGTCGATCTGTTGCAGAAAGTCGCCTCAAAATTCGCTTTCAAGAATGTCATGATTACGCATCGGGCGCTCGGCGGCTGCCTTAGGCATGAGTAGCTTGATGGCAACGGATAAGGAATGGCATGAATGGCATATTTGAAAAAAGGGGGGCGCGCGCCGCCCGCGATCAGGAGCCGGATGGCTGCAACTCCACGACATTGATCAGGGCCAGCGACGCGAGGTCATTCATGACCAGCTTCTCGCTAGAGAGCGTATACAGCGTGTTCCCGATATAGAGCGACCTGCGTACCGCATAATCCCAGCTGCTCGTGTTGGTGTTCAGCTGGTGGTTCACGATCCCCTTGAGCACGAAGCCGCCATCAACGGTAAGGTTGAAGACGTATGCCCCTTGCGAGTATGTCCAGTCCCTTCCGCTGTTCCACGAAACCGGCAATACAAGGAGGCCCTTCTGCTCGTCAAAGAGGAATGCCTTGTGGTCGTTAAGCGCCTCCGAATCCGAATACGTACAGTTCAGCTGGAATTTGGCCACCTCTCTTGGCTCCGAGACGTTGGATACGTCGAAGAGCGACAGCTTGAGGTTATTTCCCTCCTTGCCGACCCCAATGACATAACTGTCGCCGAGTGGGTGGAGATAGCTCGAGTATCCCGGTATCTTGAGTATGCCGATTATCTTGGGCGCCGTGGGCGAGGAGAGGTCAATCACGTAGAACGGGTCTACCTGCCTAAACGTGACAAGGTAGCACCAATCGCCCATGAACCTCGACGAGTAGATCCTCTCGCCTGGAGCTATGTTCTCTATGGAGCCGACAATCTCCATATTCATGTTGAGAACAAAGATGTTGTTCTTTGTGCCGTTGCTCGTCCAATCCGTAGTTGCGATCCTGAAGTATCCTTCATGCTCATCCATGCTGAACTGGTCCAGGACGCCCCCAGGCACCGCGCCGCTCGCCTCTACAGTGATGGCCTCGTTGGCGAAGTGCAGCCTGTATATCAGCGTCTGCTCTGACCACTCGTTCGCCACTATGAAAGACCTGAAGTACGCCGAGTATGCCACGAGATACATGTTCTCGGTGGAGACGTACATCGTGGAGGACGATCCCGCCAAGAACGTCTCTGTGGTTGGTTGCTGGGAAGCATCGTTGATGTTGATGGCCATCACTGTTATGAAGTTGTAATAATTCTCCATCGCATCCACATACTTGACTTCGGTAGCATCTATTGTGGTGGTTATGTTGTTGCACACGAACGACGGCAGATCGACAACAGGGTCCGAGTAGTATATCATGGCCGGCTTGTTCGCGACGAGGTACACGTAGTCGCCCACCATCCTTGAGCCGGTTACGCTGCCGTTTATGAAGATGTCCTTTACCAACGTCGGGCTGGCCCTATCGGCGATATCGTAGACCTTAACGAATCCCGTGTTTGAATAGTATGGGAAGTATATCCTGGCGAAGTCATTCGAGATGCCATCTGTGAGCTGGGACAGCAGGTATATCCTGTAGTCGTTGCCTATCACGACTAGCCTGTCGCCGCTGACATAGATCTCAGGGCTGTAGCTGCCATTGAACGTTATCTCTGAAAGGATCGTGGCGTTCTCCGCTGGGAACGCGCTGATTATGTAAACGGTGTGGCCGGATACCGCGTATATGAACTGCCCGTCGGTCTTGATGATGTCCATCTCATCGACTCCGGCAACCTGAACATTCGTCGTCGAATACTCCTGAGTCCCTGTCGAAGCCGCTCCTGCTTTCAATGCAAAATTATCCATCATGATGCCGTAGCCCTCCCTGTAGCCGCTCGAGAGCCCCCTCTGCAGGAATGCCTCCATCTCTGAGAACGACGTGAACGACTTCAAATCGGTCGATGGGGCCGCCCCTATGATGTAAACTGAACTTACAACTACCACGCCCAGAAATATCGCACATATGACCAGCGCGGCATTTTTTGATAATGACTCTGCCATAATCCCAACTACCTGATATAGACTACCAAAATCCGTATTTTATGCTATGGTTTTGAACGCACCCGTCCACAAAATAGAACGCCATTACCCATTTGTGGGTCCGTTCTGGGTAACAAATAATTAGTAAAAGTGATAATTGAATGACAGGGATGGCATTCATGGAGGGGCTCGGGCGAAATGGGCTCCATCGTGCGTTTAGGGTAGCCTTCAGGGCACGCGCGCTCAGACGGCGATGGCTGCTGACAGGGATGATGCCGCAACTCAAATTCTGTTGGTGCACCAGGTGACGCGGAATCGGCTCCTGATCAATCTGGGCGTGCTATTCGTCACGGCTAGCGTCCTGTCTTGCACAACATACGCCATTCACCTGAATGACGCTCACATGATAACTTACTTCACAGATGTCGGCTCTTCGTATGACGCTCAAGCGCAGTGGTACTACTGCGCCCCTGCCTCCGTAAGGATGATCCTAAAATACGAGGGGCTGGAGTCCCTGCCGAGTCAGGAGCTTTTGGCCTCGCAGATGAACTGCACGGAATACAACAACGGCACAAAAATATCGAATCTGCTCTTCGCAATCGCACAATACGACATCCTTTACAACGTTGATCAGGACAGGGCCTTCAGCGAATCCTTGCTATTCCTGAAGTCAAAGCTCGTCGATAACAAGCCACTGATCATCGCTATCTGGTTTGATAAGAATACCGACAATGGTCATTTCGTTGTCGTCTATGGATATAACGGCGACGGCATATTCGTCCATGATCCGTGGAATAATCCGCTTCATGCTCCGGCTGGTAGGCCCTATGGGCCATCGGCATTCATCTCGAACGGCCAGTTGGAACCCCTCTGGTCTCACTATTCGAACTGGATGGTATGCTTCGGTTAGGCCTGTCCGTCGATCAGGGGAACAGACGCGCGCCAATGANCCTATGATGTAAACTGAACTTACAACTACCACGCCCAGAAATATCGCACATATGACCAGCGCGGCATTTTTTGATAATGACTCTGCCATAATCCCAACTACCTGATATAGACTACCAAAATCCGTATTTTATGCTATGGTTTTGAACGCACCCGTCCACAAAATAGAACGCCATTACCCATTTGTGGGTCCGTTCTGGGTAACAAATAATTAGTAAAAGTGATAATTGAATGACAGGGATGGCATTCATGGAGGGGCTCGGGCGAAATGGGCTCCATCGTGCGTTTAGGGTAGCCTTCAGGGCACGCGCGCTCAGACGGCGATGGCTGCTGACAGGGATGATGCCGCAACTCAAATTCTGTTGGTGCACCAGGTGACGCGGAATCGGCTCCTGATCAATCTGGGCGTGCTATTCGTCACGGCTAGCGTCCTGTCTTGCACAACATACGCCATTCACCTGAATGACGCTCACATGATAACTTACTTCACAGATGTCGGCTCTTCGTATGACGCTCAAGCGCAGTGGTACTACTGCGCCCCTGCCTCCGTAAGGATGATCCTAAAATACGAGGGGCTGGAGTCCCTGCCGAGTCAGGAGCTTTTGGCCTCGCAGATGAACTGCACGGAATACAACAACGGCACAAAAATATCGAATCTGCTCTTCGCAATCGCACAATACGACATCCTTTACAACGTTGATCAGGACAGGGCCTTCAGCGAATCCTTGCTATTCCTGAAGTCAAAGCTCGTCGATAACAAGCCACTGATCATCGCTATCTGGTTTGATAAGAATACCGACAATGGTCATTTCGTTGTCGTCTATGGATATAACGGCGACGGCATATTCGTCCATGATCCGTGGAATAATCCGCTTCATGCTCCGGCTGGTAGGCCCTATGGGCCATCGGCATTCATCTCGAACGGCCAGTTGGAACCCCTCTGGTCTCACTATTCGAACTGGATGGTATGCTTCGGTTAGGCCTGTCCGTCGATCAGGGGAACAGACGCGCGCCAATGACCAAAGATAAAACTTCTGCCCAAAACCCATGACGACGCTCTCTCGCCCCCAAGGGCAACGGTTTGCTTAGCTCCCTGCCCTTTTATACAGCATATCTAAGCGAGCAGATATGACAAAACATGCACTGAGCAAAAGAGGAGAGATTTCGACACCCATCATTACCATTCTGGTAACCGTGGCAGCTCTCGCTGTAACCGGCGTAGCCATCTCGTGGATGGTCTCGACAGGGACTTCTGCAGCAAGCCAAGGTGCCGCCATCATAGTCGGATCGCCTGTAATCCAGAGCGACACGCTCTATATGACGGTAAAGAACATCGGAAACGCAAACACGACAATAACCGCCTGCCGCATCGGATCCGACGCCGCCTCCACGATAACGCCGGCTGTGATAACCCCTGGAGATAGCAAAGTACTCGAGATCGCCTTCGATGAATCATTTGCCGCCGGAAGCACCGTCAAAGGCGCACTCGAAACAAACCAAGGGATACTGCAGTTCAGCGCCTATGTGCAGTGACCCTCTCTCTTCCCTTTTTTCCCATACCGGCTCACCTGGATGATGGCCATGAATCTCCTCAGGATCAGGAAAGGAGGCAAAGAAGGAATCGGATCGTTAAGCTTTGATCAGGTTGAACGGAGGGCGTACGATGCGCTCGAAAGCAGGCGCGCGTCTAGCCTGCTCCGGTTCGACCTTCCGGTCCTGAACATCCATTCTTCGCACGCGGACCTCTCGTCGCTGGACATCATCGATAGGTATTCTGTGGGCGCGAGCACCATCTACATAACCGGCGATTACAAATACATCATCAACGATCCCCCGCTGACACAGCAGGAGCAAGAGTCGCTGCTCGGAATTTCGTCCAAACTCCTCTTCCTGATCCCCGTCTCGATGGTCAATGACGAGTCCAAGTTCGAGGAGTACGTGCAGAAGGCCGGCCTCGACGAGCCCCGTTTCAAGTATCTGCTCAAGAGGGAGGTTCTCGGCTATGGAAAACTCGAGCCCATGGTAAGGGATGCCAAGGTTGAAGACATCGTGGTGCCGTCTGCCAGCCGCCATGTCTCCTGCACCCACTCTGATTATGGCATCATGCCTACGAACGTCAGTTTTGAGCCGGCGGAGTTGGACCGGTACTTGGAGCGCCTCGTCCACCTGTCCGGGAAGTCGGTCTCGCTCTTTAGGCCGATTCTAAGCATCCGGCTGCCCAACGGAGACCGCCTCTCGGCATCGTATAAGAAGGAGGTCTCAGTCGACGGGTCCAACTTCATCATCAGGAAGTTCCCCGAAAAGCCATGGTCCATAACCTCGCTGATGCTGCTCAACACAATCCCGCCGGAGATGGCCGCATGGCTCATGCTCTTGGAAGAATACAAGAAAGCCTTCTTGGTCTGCGGCGCGATGGGCACCGGCAAGACCTCCATGATAAACGCATTGTGCAACCTGATCCCAGAGCGGTCTGTAATAGTGACCATCGAGGACACCCCAGAATTGAAGCTCGCCCACCCAAACCGCTTCTCCCTCGTCGTGCGCGAGTCGGTCACGCTGGATGAGAAGGGCGACATCGGCATGTTCGCCTTGGTAAAGGAGGCGCTGAGGATGTCTGCCGATCACCTCGTAGTCGGCGAGGTCCGGGGCGAGGAGGCGCGCGTCTGGGCGCAGGCTATCATGACTGGGCACGGCGGGGTAACCTCCCTTCACTCCGAGAGCCCCCGCGCCGCCATACAGCGTCTGCTGTCTCCGCCGATTTCTGTAGAGCGCGGCGCGTTGGGGTCTCTGGGAGGCATCCTGTATATCACGAGGACCTCCTCCAGGATGGCCGACCGGGTCGTCCAGCGAAGGAGGGCAATAAACTTCTTCGATGTCGGTAATGACCTCTCCTGCGTCCCCCTCTTCAACTATGATTTTTCCAGCGATTCTTTCTCGGCCGATGAGGGCTTGCTTGCGTCATCCAACATCGCTGGAAGAATAATGGAAGAGGCCGGCATCACAAAATCCCTCCTCATCGAGAAGTACCGTGCTAGGGTCTCATTCTTGGGCAAGTTGAAGCGCCTCTCTAAGCTGCAGCCCGAATTTCGGGATTACCTCTTCGTCGCCAAGGCAGTGTGGCGCTTCCAGTCCTCCGACGACTTCGACCCCGAGTCAATCATGATCTCCGACGATGGATCGTTAGGCACGATCAACTCCTACGAAGCGAGCTTCAGCGCAAAGGAACGACGGGCCGTCTCGCAGATCATCAAGCCGTCCCTCCCGGATGAGATCTGCGAGAGGAGTCAAGGATAACCGGAGCAACTCACAATGTATCGCGAAGATCGCCATGCAAGCACTGGGGCGGGATCGAAACCATCCGATAATGGGCAGGCCCCTGTCCACAAGAAGAGGGGCGGCTTCCGGGGCCTTCGTCTTTCGCTGTCTGAGCTGCTCGCGGGGCGGGTCTCATTGGCCGTGTATCGAAGCAATATGCTCTCGACGCCGCTCGAGTACGCTCAACGCCTTATGCGATGGGCCGCACTGCTGGCGCTTCCCGTCTCTGCGTCCGTCCTCTTCGTCATCCTCTCTTTCCTTGGCATAACAAGGCTCAATTCTGTCTCCATGCTCCTGCTCGCGGTCTCCTTTGCCGTGCCTGCCATCTCGCTCTCTTGGATCATCTTGCAGCCATGGCTCTCATGCCTTGAGCGGCGAAAGTCATGCGAGCGGGAGTTGCCTTTTGTAACCACGTATCTTGCTATGGCATCCGCATCGGGCATGCCCATTCAGAGGGCATATGAGCTGATCAAGGATTTTGCTTATTTGCCCGCCTTCCGCTTCGAATCGCTGAGGCTTGACAGACTAAGGCGGCTATATGCCGTTGACATGTACGATGCCCTTCTCTTCGAGGGGAAGTGTCACCCTTCTGACTCCGTGAAGGAGCTCTATTTTGCCTCCGTATCCGCGCAAAGGGAAGGCGGCGAGGTGTACCGCGTCATGAGGGACGAGCTCCTTAAGCTATTCTCTGCGCTCCAGGGCCGCCTTAGAACGATGCCCGACAAATTCTCGCTTATCGCATCGGCTGAGATGGTCGTCTTCATAATCGTTCCAATGGCGATGATTACGATCGGCGTCCTCTTCAGCGGGCTTCTGGGCGTTCCCGTGCTCCTCGGGTCGTGCCTTGCCTTCCCTACAGCTATGGCCCTCTTTCTCAGCATGGCGATAGACTCCTATCTGCCTAGGGAGATCTGCACGCGGGCTCCAATGAAGAGGTTCGTCATCTCGATGGCTGCGTTGCCTTTGTCCGCTGCCATAGTTGTCATCTCGAACGCCTCCGGGTTCGCCCTGCCCTCTTACTACGTGCTGGCCGCCCTAATCATCTGCTTCATGCTGCCCGCATCGATTTCATATGCCTCTTCCCGAAGGAGCACATTGGAGATACTCTCCGCCCTGCCTCCTTTCATGAGGTCCATAGTCGAGGATGTGAAGAAGGGCAATTCGCCCTGCATGTCCACCATGTCCTTCTCCGAGTCAAGGTCATTCAACAAGTCCTTCGACAGGCTGCTGTACCGCGTGGCAGCTTTCCTTAAGGTCGGCGCCCCCCTCCGGAACTCCGTCTCATACACCGACGTACCCTGGATGGCCAAGGTATCGTTTGAACTGTTGGACAAATCGGAGGCCATGGGTGCCGAGGCGAAGAGCCTTGATGCCCTCTCGGAGCTGGTTCAGAACCTTTACCTCAGCCGCCGATCGCTGGAATCTCAAACGCGGATGTTCACGCTCTCCAGTTACGTCAATTCCTTCGTATTGGCATTCAGCATCACCATCTCCGTAGAGGTCGTTGCGCGCCTCTTCACCGGGATGGCAGACATGACCTCTTCGGTAGGCATCCCTTTGGGATTCTCTTTCATCACGAGCGCGCAATTCGCGGTCGTGGAATCGATAGCCTATGCAGCGGTGGTATACAACTCCTTTCTGCTCGGCCTGCTGGGAGGCAAGGTGAGCAACGGGGGCTCGGTGGTTGACGGGCTGAGGCCCGCGATCCTCTGCGTCCTGATCTCATCGATCTGCATATTCGTGTTCAAGGACATGGGGATCATGGTCAAATTCATGGGCGGCGCAATGGGGTCTTTTTGAATGGATCAGAACATCGAGGCAGTGCTATCAATGGCCCTCTTCTTGCTCGTATTCAGTGCGGCAAACTGCGTGTGCATCGCCACCTATGCCGCTTCCATCGACTCTAAACTTGACTACACGCTGCGCCATTACGCCTCCATTGTGGCTGGGGAGCTGCTGCTCAACTCCTCAGATTCGGCGGATTACTGGCAATCGTTGATGCCTTCCGACGACCCTTCGCTCTACGGGCTTCCTGAAACAGTCAGTTTATGGATCAACACGGCCTGCATCTCGATATGCGACCTCTCTGAGCCCGGGACCGTCTGGAGCAGGGCGACCTCTCCGCCCCCCGCGTTTCGGACAGGCGAATGCATAAAGATGTCTGAAGTGGCCGGAGGGCTGGTCATCGTCGTTATCGTTAGGGCATGGTGACCGCTGATGGGCCGCGGGATCTCTAAGGTTTATGACGTGGCACTTGCCTGCGCCGTCTTACTAGCGGGGTGCTCCTTGGCGGTGGCGGCGGTTCAGCCTCATGCCGACAACGGTGCGGACGACCTGAGCGCACTCGCTTTGCACACCCTCGCCTATCTGGATCGCCAGCATGTTTTGGGAAGGATCGTCTATTCAGGCGACTCGAATGCCGCCCTGTCCACAATCGGATACCTGCTGCCGGCGCATCTGGGGTTCAGGATTGAGGCATATGATGCCAACTGGGTGCCGATCTGGTCTGCCGAGTCAAGTCGCATAGGCGATTCCGGCTCCGCCTCGTATTACCTCTCCGGCATCAATGGCACTTTCATGCCACGGATAGTCGTGTTGCGCATCTCAAGGTGAATCAAATGAGCTGTCCATCTATCCATATGGGCCGAAACCCCTCAAAAAAAGGCGTCTCCGCTCCGATCACCGCAATCGTCGTCTCGACGGCGCTGATCCTCCTCGCCTCTCACGTGGCTACCTCTTCATTCGCGGCAATAGACGCAATGGGCTGCCGCCAATTGAACAGGAACTCGGCGGCAGCGATCCATTACTGCATCGAATCGCTGTGCCTATCTGAATCGCCCGCAGCAACCCAATTTATACTCGCTGCAGGGCCAGGCATAATCAATATCACTGGCAGCACAATCTCTTGCGAAGGCGCTGACTTTGCGGGCCTGCCTGACCCCGCCGGCATCATCCTCTCCTCCGGAGCAGGGTTCATCGAATACGATCCCGGAAGAGTGGCATTCAGATCGAGCTGCGTCCTGCATGCGGCGGCCAGCGTCTCGCTGCGCCTCTCATTCGACGGCAACTCTGACCTATTCTATCTGGAGGCACGGGCCAGTTGAGCGGGCATCCGAGAACGGTATCGAATGGCAAACGCGGCTTCGCGTTCACTCTGGCCGCCTTCGCATTGGTTCTGATCGTGGCATCCGCTTACGTCGCGCTCTCAGAGGCGTCGATAGGGAGCCGTTCGATAGTCGTGAAGGAGGGCATGTCCGACTTGAGCGTGCTGAGGGCCATCTTGATCGGCGGAGGCTCCTCGAACAACGGCGCCCGTCTAGACCTCACGTCCGAGCTTTATATCAGCGGGGCGTTGCAGAATGCGTCGTTTATAAAGCACATGGATCTGAACTTCGACCAGATCGTGGGGAATGGCTCGGGCGAAGCCTGGCAGCGGGCGTCTGGCGTACTCAATGTGCTGGTGAAGGATTCGCATGCCGGTGCCGGCAACGCAATCATCATCAAAGACGCGCCTGAAGGCAGCCGCGCAGCAGTTGCCGACGCCCATCTCAGGCTGATCGCAAGCGCATGCGCCTCATCCTCAACGATCCGCTTGGACCTTGATCGCAGCATCGATGAGGGATTCGTCGTCATGTATACCTCGGACTCGCTACCCTTGGGCTGGTCGGGGCAACTATCGCCTGGAGACGCATTCGAGGCGGATTACGTCTTGCACACGATGACTAGCGCAGGCACGGCCCCCCTCCCCGGTTTCGTCGACGTCATGATTCGGGGGCTGCTTCCATTGTCTTTCTTGCAGCTATTCGCCGCCTCTGGCAGCATTTCAACCTGCGTGGCCCCATACCTGAGCGATGTAGTAGTCATGAGCCTTCCGGACGGAACGACCACACTCGAAGCTACCATCCTCTCCCTATCGCCAGCTGCCTATTATAGGGGACCTCTGTCAGGGGGCGACATCCTTTACTTCTTATGACCTTCCGAAGTTGAGGCATGCCGAGCGCAATTCATCTGCGCCTCTAAGAACGGTTGCGGCTCTCGGCGTGCTGCTTCTTGTGGCACTCAGCAGCCCCCCTTCTGTCCTGGGCGGCTTCATAACCTACTACAGCGGGGACGATGCCACAATCTCGGTTGGCCAATGCGCCGTTGAGACAAGGCGATTCCTGGAGCGCACCCCTTACGTGAACTTCGAAGAGCGCTTTTCGTATGCGCAAGACCTGCCTGGATGGTGTTCGATCAATGGCTGGGCCGCATCTGGGGACATTCCCTCTTCAGAAGGCAGCCTCTCCCTCGCCCTCTCACCGGATGGCGGCATATGCTGGCATAACTGGCAACGCCTGCTCGATGGTTCTGCCGCAGACTGTTGCCTCTCCCATCCGGTAGGTCCTCTGGGAAGCACCTTTGAGCTGGAGGCGGAACTGCATTCAAGCCGCAGCTCGCCCTCGGCCGTTCCCGGTTCCCCTGCGCTCCACGTGCGCATCCTCCTTTACGACGCTTTCGACTCGCTCCTCTTTACCGAGGAGCTTGTTTACAGCGATGACTTCGATGTGGCGCTGACGCGCCAGCACCTCTCTCAGCTGACGACCTCGATCAACGCTGCGTCTGTGCGTATTAGAATGTGGCAAAATTCCTCTGGCGCCTTCATCACACACGACAATGGCTCATCAGTGCATGGCCTGGGCACCTTCGCGACCTCTCCTTCGCTGATAGAGCTCCGATTCCATTCCGACGAGGTGAACGACGTGAATGGCCAGTCTGACTATGAGTACCTCGTCTTCATCGATCGGATATCGCTGCGTTCACTAGCCGTGGACACGATCGATTTTTCTGGCCTGCAGGCTGGCGAGTGGCATCTCGTCAGCAGTAACGGCGATGTCCTCGCTCAAGCGACCTCAAGCCATTGCACCTCACTTACGGTCTCTGCGAGCGATGCGATCGAAGGATTCCTTTCATCGATCCGAAGTTACACCTGCTCCAAGTCGGGCATCTTCTTGCCCAACTCGCTGTTGGCATTCGACATGGAAGGCGGGTACTTCACGCTGTCTGAATACGGTCCGGCGCCGTTTCTGCTAGGCGGCTGTACGCGCTCTTCCGATGAATGGCAGTGCCCTTCCGGAAAGATTGGGCGATTCACGTATGGCGGGCCTTACTCCACCGGCACCGCCGTATATGCGACTCTGGCATCGGACGTCTACGTGAAGTCGAATGCAGAGCCTTGGCTCCAAAAGACCGTTGACCTGTGGGCAAGCACTCTTGAAGTCAATGCAACGTTCGGAATCGAGATGGGCAGGGGCACGCTGACCCATGCGCAACTGTCCTCGATCGACCTGACCCTAGGCAACAGTTCAATCATCGCAATAAACGTGCAGCACGCCCTCTCTGCCGCCGCGCCCACGCCTCTATCCCTCCGCTTCGATCTCGGCGAAATCACTCCGATAAGGTCCGTCCGGTTCAACTTCGCCTTGGAGGCCTACAACTATGCGCGCATCTCCGTCGAGATCTCTGATCTGATCATGAGCTGGCATGGCTATGACGGAATGATCGTGAAGGGCCTGCCGGATGGCGGGGCCCTGCAGGTTTACGATGGAGGCGGCCTGGTTGAGAGCCTGCCCTGCGACGGAAGCGACCTTAAGGTCTCTCTCAGCGCATCGCTCCCGCGTGAATGCAGGGTCGAGGTGGTCTATTCGCCCTCCAGCCGGCCCGTCGCTTCCTACGATTCCCCCCTTGGATGGAGCGACCGCCTTGATTTGGTCGATGGGGAGCTGCGCAGGAGCAACACCGGCGTCGGGCTGATCAACCTCAGCAGGGCGTCTGAGTGCGATAACAGTTCCGGCTGGTCTTACAGGTGGAATCTTGCGACGGGCGGCGCGACGCCCGCATTCTCGACGCAGGCGGGTTTTCTCATCATGCGACAGGACGGCCTGACCGGCAAGGGCTCCCTGCCCACCATCGAAGCGTACTACTGGTTCGATTATCCGCTCAATCTGGCTGGAAGCGACTTCACTGTAGCCGTCTCTGCGGATGCGACCTTCAACTTCATCACAAACGGGATACTGCTCTCTAAATACTGCGAGATCTCCCTCTATGCAGTCTCAGACGGCGTCTCGACACTGCTTGCCGACTCTCCGAGGTCTCTGACTCCCCAGCTCTTGGCGACGGTGCCTTTCTCGAACCCTGAAACCTGTACTGTCGATAAGCTGGTCGTGGAGGTTCATGCCTACGCCCGGTCAAGCCTCTATTCGATCCTCCAATCATACAGCAACATAGTTAGGATCGATTATCTGAGGATCAACTCCTCCTCCATGCCTGAGGGCTATCCGAACGTCCTTGTCGCCGGTCTGGGCCCCGGCCAGTATGTCCTTTGTGGGGGATCCAAATTCTGGGCGAACCAATCAGGGTCTGCGACAGTCCCGCTCGAAGGCAGCTCCTGGCCCTCGGTCCAGTCCCTTCAGGTATTTGACTCATCCGAGTGCTATCAGGGCCCATTCCTGCCGGGCGGGGCATACTGCCCTGTCGAGGCACGCGTCAAGTCGGCGTCCGGCAACAGGGCCTTCATAATGATGTCGACGCCATGCTACTCCTACTGCGAGGAGCTGACGCTGGTCTCCATCTCAAGAGGCATCGACAGATCAGGTATATGCCTGACCATGGAGCTGCAATACCGCGTGTTGGACAACGGCACCATATCTGAGCCGCGAAAGATCGATCTGTACGCCGATGGAAGCAGGGTCAACGTGATCAGGAACGGATTTTGCTGCTACACGGTCCATTTCAATGTCTATCCCAATGCAGAGAGCATAAGGCTGGCCGCGGTCACGGACTCGGGCATGACGATACGCTGCACTGTGGCCCTGTGACGGTCTCCGCGCTCTGCCGATCCCGCTCCTAAAGTGCCGTGAGGAACATGCTTGCTATCAGCAGGACCCATCCAAGGAGCAGTATTATGCCCAGGATCTTCTTGGCGGAGGTCACGAAGACTAGGATGATGTATATCGCAGTGAACGTTACGAGTAGCGTTATGGTGCTTGAGAACGTGTCGACAAGGTCAGGATTGACCTTGAAGAGCGTCATATTAAGCAGCATGGTTATTGCGTTCTTGATGTAGTCGAACGCTATTCCGAATAAGTTGATTATCCATCCAAAATCCATTTTCCCCTCACCTTACACGTTCATAAACAAGAATTGTTAGCATATAATCATATATTATATTATATATTGGCTATATCTCTTCTTATCGAACCAATCCGCATATGCCTAGAGCTGGAAGTCCTTGCCGTGCTTCTCCTTCAGCCTTGAGATCATCTCGTTGTACCAGTCCGGGAACCTCAGGTCCTTCTCGATATGATCGATGGTGTAAGGCTTTATGTCTATTACCGGGGTGCCGTCAAATAGATCCAAGCCGTCCACGCACAACCGGTTACCGTTCCTCTTTATCAGCCTTACAACCGTCATCCCTACCGGGTTCGGCCTGTCCGGCGAGTGGGTGTTGAAGACACCGACCTGCGGGACGCTGTCCGGATTTGAAACCAACTCCCTCAGCCACTTCGGCCGAACCATGAGGGTGCGCCTCTCCTCCTCACTGACTTTGTTGAGGAATGTGAACAATATTATGTGGGAGAATCCCTCGATGCCCTCAAGCCCCTTCGAATACTTGTCGAAGATCTCTACCATCCCCCTGAGGCCGTCTGTGCTCTTCGAAACCTCGCCATCATCAGCCTCGACCCTCACCACCCCTATAGGCGCGACCGTATATGCCGCCCCGCGCTCCTTCTCTCCATACTCCTTAAGTCCGCGTCTAAGGCACTCTAGGTCATGCTTCTTCATCCCCATCTTCTTCGCGATCGTCTCGAGGAGGCCCTCCTCTGTTATCTCCCCCACGTATGTCTCCCCGTGTATGACGAACTTCGGTGCTGATGAGACGTTCAGCTGGGTTGCCAGCCTGTAGCTCTCCTCATCCTCAAGGTCGTTGATCTTCAGGTCTATTACCTGCTCGCCAAAATAGGCGTTGATCCTGTTCGTCAAGTCCATGAAGATCTTTTGTGCCACGTTGCACGAGCCGCATGATCCGATCTTGAAAAAGACTACCTCTATCATCTTCATAAAAAGCACTCTATGCTATTCTACCGCTTCCTCTGATAAAAACGTGACCGCGCAACCGCAAAAAAAAGAGATAAATACTGACAATGGAATGTTTCTACTCGGTTGCCTCTATGGAGATCGCTAAGGGCGAGAATCATTATACGGCGACATGCGCGAGCTGCGGCAAAGATGCGCTCAAGGTGACTGAGCTCTATACCGACATCCCGCGCTTCGGAAACGCAGTAATGATAACGATGAACTGCCCCGACTGCGGCTACCGTGTCTTCGATGTCATTTCACTTGAAGACCGTGGGCCGGTCAAGGTCAGCTATCATGTCAAGTCGCCCAGGGGCCTGTCTGCCAGGGTGATCCGATCATCAACATCCACGGTAACCATACCCGAGCTGGGTCTCGAATTGGTGCCCGGGAACCGATCCGACGCATTTATAACCAATATCGAGGGCCTCCTTGACCGCTTTTTGGCGGTGGGCGAGCAGCTCGTCCGTAGCGCGGAGGGCGAGGCCGAGAGGAAGAATGCCGAGGCAGCCATGCAAAGGATAAAGGAAGCCATGGATGGCAGGGTGGCGTTCACCGTAACGTTGAGCGACGAATTCGGGAACGGCGCCATACTCTCCCCGGACGGCGACCCGCCTTCACCTTCATCTTAGAGCGCGTCGAGGCCCCTTTCCAAGTCCTCGATTATGTCGCTCGCCTCTTCAATGCCTGCCGAGAGCCGCAGCAGACCCGGTGTTATCCCGAGCTCCATCCGTTCCCTCTCCTCGATTCCCTTGTGGGACGACGATGTCGGGTGGGTTATCAGCGTCTCCGTGCCCCCCAGGCTTGGGGCGGTCTTCGTCATCCTGAGCGCCGCCAGCAGGCGCATCGCATTCTCTGCACTGCCGACATCAAAAGAGACGACCCCGCCAAAGCCGCTCATCAGCCTCATCCCAATTCTGTTGTAGGGGCTGCTCTCCAGTCCAGGGTAGTGAACCTTCGTAACTTTCTTGTGCCCCTCCAGGTATTGTGCCACTTCCATCGCATTCTTGTTGTGCATCTCGACCCTGAGCTTGAGCGTCTTGAGACCCCGTATCACCAGGTATGCGGCAAAGGGATCTAGGCTGCCTCCCAGATTCCTCCTCCACTCCCACGCCGCATTGATGCCGCTGCTCCTGCCGGTAAGCACGCCTGCCGTTGCATCGTTGTGGCCACCGAGGTATTTGGTTGCGCTGTGGATGACGTAATCCGCCCCAACTGTTATGGGTTTGAAGTTGACGGGGCTAGCGAAGGTATTGTCAATTATGAATGTCGCCCCCTGTTCCCTGCACAGGCCGATCAGGCCCTCTATATCTGGTATCTTCAGCGTCGGATTTGTTATCGACTCCACGAAGACCAGTTTTGTCTTTGAGTCTATCGCCTCTGCAAGGCCGTCGTTCATTACGCTCTTTACCCTTATCCCAAACTTCTCAAGATTCCTGAGAAGTATCAGCGACGCCCCGTAGATCTCCTTGGAGGTGACTACCACGTCACCCTTCCCGACGTTCGATATGAAAGCTGTCGAGATCGCGGCCATACCTGAAGAGAATGCCAAGCAATCGTCGCCCCCTTCAAGCGCCGCCACCTTCCTCTCGAGGAGGTTGACAGTCGGATTGTCCTCGCGGCTGTACTTGAGGTCCCTGCCCCTTATCTTCTTACCATTGGGGTGCTTGAATATGGTGGTCTGATATATGGGCTGGATTATATCCGTGCCGTCCGTATCACCCTCGTGAATCGCAGTCGTGCTGAATCC